>JANOCM010000433.1:0-24004 GCA_031412175.1 Alphaproteobacteria bacterium | reverse complement strand
GGTTGAAGGTCCCCTGGCGATCGATGACGCGCTCGACAAGGGCGCCTTCGGCGGTGTCGCTGATCCGGGCAAAGCCTGCTGCGAAGGGATCGGCCACCAGCGCCTGGCCGCCGTCGCCGAATTCGAGCAACAGAGTCGCGTCGAAGCGGTCACCCTCGGCAATGTTGAAGTCGAGGATGCGGTCAAGGCCCGGCCCAGCCGGATCGGCGAGGCTGGAACCGAACTGATCGAGGACAAAGATGTCGGCGCCGGCACCGCCGATGAGTTGGTCGAGCCCGCCGCCGCCGAGCAACCGATCATTGCCGGCGCCGCCGTCGAGGATGTCGTCGCCGCCTTCACCGAACACGATATCGTTGCCACCAAGCGTAAAGATCGCATCGGCGCCGTCGCCGGCATTGATCGTGTCGGCACTCGATCCGGTCGAGACCCGGTCGCCGGCATTGCCGAGCGCAAGCACAAGGTTTTCGATGCCGGTGAGCCGCAGCCCCGTCGAAAGCGTCAGCGTGCCACCGATGTCGCTGCTGCCGGTCGCGGTGATGGCGCCGCCGAAAAAGCGCGTCGAAACCTGTGCGAGATCAATGCCGGCGCCGCCATCGAGGAAATCGGCGCCGCCAGTGGACACCAGCCGGTCGTTGCCTCTGCCCCCGAGCAGGGTGTCGGCGTCGTTGGCGAAGATGCCAATCCGGCCGTCGTTGGCCGAATCGAAAATCGTATCGTCGCCGTCGCCGCCGTCGAGGGTATCGGCCTGCAGCGAGCCGCGGATCATGTCATTGCCGCCGCGTCCAAAGATCGTTGCTGCGCGGTCGAGCGGCGCGAACAGCACGTCATCGCCGGCGGTACCGTCGATCGTCAGCGGGCGTCTGATGCGAGTCATCTTTGGTCCTTTCGATGCATGGGCGCGTGCGTCGAGAGTCAGGCAGCGAGCGAGCGGCGGCGACGTGCCGAAGCGCCGACAAGGCCGAAGCCAGCGATCAACAATGCCCAGCTCGTCGGCTCCGGCACCGCGGTGATCGCGGCATTTGCGTTGTCGGGGGCAAAGTCAGCGATCGTGGCATTGCCCGCCCCGGGGCTGCGCGGCCACAGATTGTAAGTATAGCTGCTCGGTGCAAAGCCGGCCGACGGCAGCAGCGACGCATCGACGAAAGCGCTGAGCGACGCGCCGGAAATGCTGATCGCGCCCGGCGCCAGCACCGTGGTGACCCCGAGCAGCAAGTCGCGCGTGAAGCCGGTGCCGTTGTTGTTGATGACGACAACCGAATCGAACAGCACGTTGCTGGCCAGCGGGCCGAACCGCGCCGTGCCGGCGCCGCGATCGACGCCGAACACATAGAAGCCCCCGTCCGTCGTGCCGATGGCGCCGCCGAGCGTCGCCGTGAAATCGAAGACGCCGCCTTGCAGCAACACTTGCGACGAAAGCACGTCGAGATCGGCATTCTGCGGCCCGGTGTAGGAGGCGATGAAATCGCCGGCCGGGTCGATCGACGGTGCTGCCAAGGCGGTGGTCGAAGCGAATATGCCGATGCCGGCGAGGACGATGCTCAGTTTGGCCATGCTGTGGATCCTTTCAGAGATAATGGGGGTGGAATCGGGCAGGCGTTTTCTGGCGGGCGCAGTGTCCCGGTCGGCAACCGTGCCGGCGGCAGCGGCTGCAGCGTTATGGGTGCGGTGCGGAGATCGTCGGGCAGTTCAGGCAGGGCGATCGGGTCGAACGCCTCGCTTGCCCGTAGATGCCGGGCGGATGCATCGCGGTTCAAATGTCGGCGAAAAAACTTGCACGGCCGTTCAAAACGACCAGCTTGCGCCCAGAATCAGCGCATCTGCCGTCTGCCGCCGCGGTTCAAGGAACGCGGCTCCGGCGCCCGACCGAACCCATGCCAGATGGACCTCGCTGCGCCCGGCCATCGCAGCAGCACCGAGACGCAGGTCGTAGCGCGCACGCGGCAGCACGACATCGCTACCGGCGCCCAGCGGCACGAGCACGCCGAAATGGCCAAAGACGCGGACACGGGGCAACGGACGGACACTGCCGTTGAAATCGAGATATGCGGCATCGAGACCGCGCTGGAAGAAATCCGGCGTATAGAACAGCCGGGCGCTGAGCTGCTCCGAACTGATCCCCAGATAGACCTCGGTATAGCCGCCCGCGAACGGCTGATAGACGTTCGAGCGAACTCGCGTATCGACGACACCAGCTTCCCAGGCGACGCCGGGCGACAGCCTGCCGGCATAGCCAAGGTTGACGATGGCGTTGAGGAACTGCGTGCCGAACCGGCGCGTATCGCCCGCCGTTGCCGCAGCGCCGAAATAGAGCCCCGACGGGTGGTCGTAGGCAAGGCTGGCGGTCAGCGCCGGCCTGCCGCCGTTGAGGGAGATGCCGCGCAACCGGACATCCGACGCGACAGCCAAGCTGCCGGCCAGCTGCGCGCTGACCGGCTGCGCCGCGATCGACATGCCGGCGAGCACAAGAGCAAGATGCAGCTTCGGCCCTGGCGCGGCCACGCTATTGTCGCGGCGTCGCGGCGGTTCGGGACGGGCAGTTGCAATTGCAATCGCCGGCCGACGGCAATAGCGACGCACAGCTATCGACCGTGCCTTTGCCGGCGCGGTCCAGCACCAGCACCGGCGTTTGCAGCGTCGCGGTCTGTCGACTGCGCATCAATGCAAAAAGCCCGCTGACATGGGCTGCCGCATAGGAGCTGCCGTCGACGAGCCACCACGACGCGCCGGTGTTCGTCGTCGGGACACCGCGACCGGGCGCGACAACCGCCGCGGTCCGCAGCGGCCCCGGCACATCGTCCACCACCGCGACGACGCCAGGATGCGACGCCGGGAACGCCCCATCGGCGCTGGCGCGGTCGACGGCGGCGACGATCGTAATGCCACGGGCGAGAGCGAGGTCGAGCAGCCGGGCAAGCAGCGGGTCCTGTGGGCCGCCCAGGCTCAGGTTCAGGACGCCGGCACGGTGCTCCACCGCAAAATAGATCGCCTTGGCAAGACTGAAGCTGTCGCAGACCGTCGCACCGCCAGCCTTGGCCGGCTGCTGCCAACACGCCCGCAGCGCCATCAGCCGGGCACGCGGTGCAATTCCCGCGATGCCGACGCCATTGCCGGCGATCGCGCCGATGATGCCGGCGACGGCGGTGCCGTGCTGTTCGGGCACGTCGCGTTCAGCGACGACGAAATTGGCACTTACCGAAACCTGGCCGACGAGATCCGGATGGCGGCGATCGATCGCGCTATCGACGATCGCCACCTTGACCCCGCGCCCATCGGTGATGCGGTGCAGGTCGGCAAGATGCCAGCCAAGCGCCGCCGGCTGGGCCTGGAACAAGGGATCGGGCCGGCGAACCGGTGTCGCAGCCTTTACCGGTCCCTGCTCGACCGAGCCCTGTGTCGCAAAAGCATTGACCGGCTGCGACCATGCCACCTCGGGCAGGTCCGACAAGGTCGCGGCCACCGCGATCGGCGAGCGGTCAGCGGGGACGGCCATGACAAAACAGTCGACCGCCAACAGCGGCATCGGCCAATCGTCGACGAGCGCCAGGCCGTTACGCCGCGCCAGCGCCGCGGCAACGCGATGACGCGCGGCGCGACCGGCACCATCACCATAGCTGCCGGCATAATCACCGCCGACCCGAATATGCGGCGGCGGCAACCGCAACAGCACCAGAATCCGGCCGCCTGTGACCGCGGCAGCCGCTGTGACGGGCTGGGCCGAGACCGCCGCAAGCCCTGCCGATCCGATCGACGGCACCAGCAACGCCAGCAGCACCAGCCACGCACCCGGCCTCACGGCTGGCGGCCCGCATCGATCGGTTCGGCCAACACCACTTGCGGGTGGTGGCGCATCCTTTCCAGCGTGATGGTCCGCGTCGCCGCCGGGACCACGACGACATAGGCATTTGCCGTGGTCGGCCCGTCGACAAGCCGCGCGCCCTGCGCTCGCAGCGTCTCGCGGAATACCGCTTCGCTCGTGTCGGGACGGAAGATTACCAGCATGTTGCCGGCCGCCGGCGGCGCAGCGGTGCCGAGCGCCGTGAACCGGGCCAGCGGTTGCGGCGGCAGCATCAGCAGAATGGCCAGCGACACGAACCCCAGCGGCGCGCCCAGCCACCAACCTTGCCCCCAACCCGGACGCCAGCCGAGCGGCCAGCGCAGCCATGGCTTGCCGCCGCTCGGTGCCTGGCGAGCGGGTTGGCGCTGGGGTATCGACACCTCGGGTTGCGGATGGTCGAGATCGAGGCGCAACCGCATGTCGGCCCAGCCCGCGTCGGCACTCGATGGTTCCCGCACGATCTCGCGCTCGAGCCGCCGCTCGACCACGAGAGCCGCGCGGCATGCGGCGCAGCTTTCGAGATGGGATTCGACGCGGCCCGTATCGGCGGCATCAAGCTGCCCCGTGACATGCCACGGCAGCAATGCCAGCACATCGCGGTGGGGGTCGCCATGCAGCTGGATGATATGTCCCTTCATTACCGTCTCACAACCAGTCGACGAGATCGCCGGTCAACAACCGACCGAGGTGCCGGCGCGCGTAAAACATGCGCGATTTCACCGTATCGACCGGGCAGTCCATGATCTCGGCGATCTCACGATAACCGAAATCCTGGAAATATGTCAGTTCGACGACCAGGCGGTGGTCGGCCGACAGCTCGTTCAGTGCAGCCATCAGGCTGCGGCGCGACCGGTCTTCGCCGGCGCGTTGCTCGGGTCCCGGCTCCGCACTTTCGCGCTGCTCGGCCCTGGCATCCTCGATCGGCAGATCCTGGCGTCGCATTGCCTGCAAGGCCTTCCGGTAGGCAATGCCGAAGATCCAGCTCGACAGCTTGCTGGTGCCGTTGAAGCTGTCCGGCCGGCTCCAGACCACCAGCATGGTATCGTTTAGCACCTCGTCGACAAGCGCCGGGCGCCGGGTCATGTTAAACAGGAATCGCACCAGCCGCGGATGATACAAACGATAAAGCGTCTCGAACGCCCGCAGGTCGCGTTCGACGACGCGCTCGAGCAGGGCAACCTCGCTCTCCCGCGGCATGCACGCGCTGCCGAGATCGTGACGTTGCACCCCCTGCCTCACCAAACCTCCGCGCGTCGATGTCACCCATGAATGTCGGCCCGTGCCGAAAAGGTTCAATCCGATCGGCATGATTCGGTAGCGGCCGCCGCGCGGCAAAAGCGCAAGCGATGGCGCAGCCATGCCGACCCCGCCAGATCATCCGATGAAAGCGTCGTCAGCGCCAGCCCTTCCGGCGAGAATTCCACGGTCCGGCGCAGAACCGAACCGATCCATTGTGGTTCCGACGCGATATCGACGCTGTGGCTGACGATATCGCCATCGACCGCATAGCGCCCCGAATAGCTGATGAAATGATCGCGGCGCGGCTGCGGCTCTGGCAGCATCCAGCGCGGATGCATCAGGAACCCGGCCATCAGGCCATCGGCGGTGTAGAGTATCCTACCCTTGGCCGCCGCCGTGAAGGGGTGGGTGATCGCCCAGTCGCCCGACCTTCGTCCAGTCGACCAACGTCCAGTTTCCAAGCAATTTCATGGCGTATCTCCGCATTATCAGGCTCGCCGCCGCGCGCGGTCGGTGGATTGATCGATATCGGTGATCGTCACGCCGCCGACTCCCGTCAGAAAATCGGCCCCAAAGGCACGCGATGGCGTGTGGACGCCGGGACGCAACGTGGCACCGGCCATCGCGTCGACAGCGGCGATGGCGGCGCGAGCGGCAAAGCCATAAGCTTCGCCGGTCACCAACAGGGCACCCGCCGCGTCGCCGCCGGCATTGCCGGCATCCGCCCAGACGCGCGAAATGCAGGTAGCGGCCGCTGGCGCTGTGTCGCCGGCGGCATGGCCGGTGGATCGCGCGGCAAGGCGCTGGATGGCGCCGACCCGCAGCGCCTTTTGCAGCAGCGGCGAAACCAGCCTGACGACTGCCGCAGTCACGCCTGGCATCGGTGTTCCAGCCATGATGTCGGCCACTTGCGTCGTGTGAAGTGCCGCCGCCAGTTCGGCGAGCGGCGCTGCGGCGAAGGTCAGCTCGTTGCCATCGGGCAAGCGTTCGCGCCAGCGCCGATCAGCGAGCGGCCGCGCGATCATTGTCCCGTCGGCGACCCGGCGACCGCCAAGGTGGAGGGCGGCGACCGTGCTCGCTGCCACTGCCGGGCTGGAAAAGCCGCTGGCCGGCGCCACCGATAGCCGCAGCCACGTCGGCGCCGCAACACGCGATGCCACATGTGCCGCGATGCAATCACCGGCAACGACGCCAAAGCCGACGCCGACGACGGCCGTGATCCCGACCGACCGTACCACCGCATCCATCGCCAGAGCCTCGAGCATGAAGCCGAGTTCGCCGTTCAGATCGAGATAATTGCAGCGCGCCGCAATGGCCGCGTCGAGGATCGGCCGACCGGTAACTTGAAATGGTCCGGCGGCATTGAGGATGAGCTGCGCTCCCCCGCACATGTCGCGCAATCCGACCGCGTCGCCGATGTCGATGGCGCGTACCGCCAGGCCATGCGGCGCAGCAAGTGCTTCAAGCGTGGCGCGGTTGCGACCGGCAAGAACCGGACGATGGCCGCGGGCGAGCGCTTCGGCCAAAACCAGCCGGCCGGTGACGCCGCTCGGGCCGTAGAGCAGCCATGGCCGGCTCATTGAATCGGTCCTCATCGTAGATCTCCCAAAGTCAAGTTAGCAATTGCTAACACGATGGCCAAAACTGTAGATGGACGATTACCCACGCAACATTCGCGCGACGAGGCGCTCGATCGCGTCGAGCGACGACACTGCCGGCGCGGCAATCTCGCCGCTCTGGATGAGGCGCGCCGTCTGGGCGAGGAGGCCGATGATCGCGCCGGCAGCGAGGGTCCCATCGGTGTCTAGCGCGACGCGGCCGTTTGCGATGCCTTCCAGGACCAACCTGCGCATGTGGCCGAGCAGCGACAGTCGCTGCGGATCAGGCGGAAGCAAGGGCCAGAAGCGCCGCAGATTGTCCTGGACGTAAAGGACAGCCTCGGGGGTCGCGTCGATCGCTACGAGGTAACGGCGCAAGGTTTCGCGCAGGCGTTCGTCGAACGTCATCCCGGCGGGCGGCTGGATGGTGGCGCCGATATGGCGATAGCAGGCATCGAACAGCGCCAATGCGAGCGCGTCCTTGCCAGCAAAATGCCGGAACAACGCCGGATTGGTGAAGCCGGCGTTGGCGGCCACATCGCGGATGCTGACGCTGTCGACGCCATGTTCAGCAAAAAGCGCCAGCGCGGACGTCATCAGCGCGCGCTTGGCCGGCGCATCGGCGTCCCTCAGGTAGAATAATGTATGCGGATCGTCCATGGTTGTTAGCATTTGCTAACTTAGCCGATCTGTCAAGGCACGCCCGCTAAGCCAAGTAGCCGACGCCTCGCCGAGGAGGGTGGTGACGAAGCGATCCGTCAATCACGAACTCCTCGACAGGCAGCGCTTCGCCAACGTTGTCAGCCTCCCGGCAATCGACTAGCGTCGCGAGTGTCGGGCATCCCACGAGGCAGATTTGCACAATTGCCCACCATTTGCGGCTTCCGGGTGCGGCGGCCGGCTGTTGACGTCTCGCTCGCAGCACACCGGCAATCGCGCCGGTGCCGCAGGTAATTGACGATGACCTCCGCGGGTTCGGATCCGCCCGTGGCGGCCAGCGCCAGCGGCCAGCGCAGCGCCACGACACGGCGTGCCACCATCGTCGATGTTGCCAGCGCCGCCGGCGTTTCGATCAAGACCGTCTCGCGCGTCTTCAACAACGAACCCCATGTTCGTGCCGTGCTCCGGGACAAGGTGCTTCAGGCGGCGGGCACGCTCGATTATCATCCCAATGTTGTTGCCCAGGGCCTTGTCGGCCGCCGGTCGTTCCTGCTCGGACTGGTCTATGAAAACCCCAGCGCCAACTACATTGTCGAACTGCAAAAGGGCGTGCTCGACCGGCTGCACGGTGAACGCTACCGGCTGATGGTGCTGCCGGTCGAATCGATCGCCTCGGTTGTCGGCAAGATGACCGGGCTGTTGCGCGGCGCGGCGCTCGATGGCGTCGTGCTGACACCGCCAGCCTCGGATCACCCCGAGATTCTCGAAGAACTCCGCGCCGGCGGCTTTCCCTTCGCGCGCATCGCCCCGACCAGGTTTGCCGCGCTGGGCCCCAGCACGACGACCGACGATGTCTCGGCCGCGCGCGAGATGACCGACTATCTCGTCGGCCTGGGGCACCGCCGCATCGGCATGATCAAGGGCGATCCGACCCATGCGGCGACCGAGGCGCGCCTGCTCGGCTTTTCGCAGGCGCTCGGCAAGGCCGGGCTGACCCAGGCGCTCGATCTCATCGAACCCGGCGCCTTTACCTTTGAATCGGGGCTGGCAGCGGGGCGGCGATTGCTCGATCGTCCCGACCGGCCAACGGCGATCTTTGCGCAGAACGACGACATGGCGGCCGGCGCGATCATGGCGGCGCGTGACCTCGGGCTCGATGTCCCTGGCGATGTCTCGATCGCCGGTTTCGACGATTCGGCCATCGCGAGCGCGATCTGGCCGCGCATCACGACGATCCATCAGCCGGTGTTCGACATGGCGCGCGGCGCCACCGACGCGCTGATCACGATGCTGGGCGGCGCCGCTCCGACCCACAGCACCGATTACCCCTATACGTTGATCGTCCGCCAATCGACCGCGCAGCCGCGGCAGCCGTGATGGCGCCGCGATGATCGGCCGCCGCGAACGGCTCAGCTACACGCGGCGGGGATATCGGCTTCAACCTCGTCCGGTAGTCGATCGAGCTCTACCTGTTGTTCTTCTATCTCCACGTGCTTGGCCTGCACCTCGGCGTCGCCGCGGGCATCTTTCGCGTTGGCGCCATCGTCGACGGGCTGATCGACCCCGTGATCGGCGCGCTTGCCGATCGTGGCGGCGCACACCGGCCGCTGCGGTTGTGGGTGCTTGCCAGCGGCCCACTGGTGGCGGCGCCGCTATCCTCGGCGGGCTGGCCCAGCCCTGCTTGCTGGCGACCTGGGCCGGCGTGCGCGAACCCATCGTGCCCGCGGTCGAACCGATGCCGCTGGCCTTGAGCAGCGAACTGCGTGCTTTTGGCGGCCTCGTCGGCCGCAACCCCGGTCTGCGCCGACTGCCGGTGACGATCGTCGCTGCCGGCCTGAGCAGCACACCACCGCGCTGATCTGCGCAACCGCCGTTATCAGCTATTGGCCGGGAACCTGTGGCCTGGGGCGGCTCGGCTAGGGCGCAAACGACCGCTGCAGGCGTGGCGCCGCCGTGTCTGCCGTCTTGAGCAGCGTGCCGCGTTGCGGCAGCAGGAAATGGCTGAACGGCAGGATCGCGGCGCCGACCGCGGGCGCGTCCTCCGCCAGCGCCGCGCGCACCACAGGCGCGATGACGGGCGCATGGCGCGCCTGCTGCCGCAGCAGGACATTGATCCGGGCCGCGAGGCGATCGACGAGGCGCGCCGGCAGGCGCCCCCCGATCAGCACCACCGACGGGTTTATCAGGCAATTGACCGCAACCAGCGGTTCGAACAGCGCCAGCGCCGCCGCCTCGATCCAACGGTCGATCACCGCCGCACTGGCCGGAGGCGGCGCGGACGCGCGCAGATCGGCAAGGCTGCCCCCGGAAGGCGCCAGCAGGCCAGCCAGCGCCGAAAGCGACACGATCGACTGGAGTTCGACCATGCCGCCGCTACCATCGTCGACCAGCAGAAAACCGATCTCGCCGCTGCGGCCATCGGCACCGCGATAATGGCTGCCATCGACGACGACGGCGCCGCCCAGGGCCGACGAGACCAGAAGGTAGAAGAAATTGCCGCGTTGGCCGCCGCCGAGCTGAAGCTCGCCCATGGCGGCGGCAGCGGCATCGTTCTCGACGAACACTGGCAGGTCGATCGGCGTGGCGAACAACGCCCCGACATCGGTTTCCGCCCATTGCGTAAATGCCGCCGGCCGCCCGGGCAGGTCGACGGCGCCCAGGTCGTCGGGTCGCGCGATGCCGATACCGACGAGGCGGCGAGTATCGATGCCGGCCTGGGCGATCAGCTTGCCGATCGCGCGCTGATAGATGTCGCGCACCACCGGCGGCAATGGAAAGGCGATCTCGCGGGTGAAACGCGCACAGATGCGTCCGACGAAATCGACGACGACGATGGTGACATGGTCGCGATCGATGTTGACACCGATCGACCACGCGGCATCGGGGTTGACGACCAGCCGCGTGGCGGGTTGGCCACGGCCGCCGCGCACCTGCCCGGCCTCGACGATCATGCCGTCGTCGATCAGCCGCCGGGTAATGGTGGCGATCGCCGGCGGCGTCAGCCCGGTGATCGCGGCGATCTGGCCGCGTGTCGCCGGGCCATTGACGCGAATGGCGTGCAAAGTGACACGCTGGTTGTGATCGCCGGCGCGTTCAAGGTTGGTGCCGGCGAGACTGACCCCAGGTGCGAGGCTGGTCGGCATCAAGCGTTCATCCGCCGGCCGGCCTGTGCTGCATCGGCAAGCGCCAGTGCTCCCGACGGCCCGGCACGATCGCCGAGCCCAGCCGTCGCGACATAGTCGACAAGGCCGGCGCCGAACAGCGGATGGACGATATAGCCGTTAAGGCTGGCCTCCAGCGCAGCGCGGACGCGCGGCAGCAGATGCGCCTGCGCCATCACGCCGCCGCCCATCAAAATCCGGTGCGGTGCCGCCGTGACGACGATGGCGTGCAGCAGCTGGCCGAGCGTGTGGACGACGAGATCCCACGCCGGATCGTCGGACGTCAAGTTCTCCGCCGTCCTGCCGGTCCGCGCCGCGATCGCCGGCCCGGCCACCAGGCCTTCGACACAATCGCCGTGATAGGGGCATGACCCCGGCCAACTATCGCCCGCCGCCCGCGCCAGCCGCAGGTGGCCGAGTTCGCCATGGCTGAAACCGACCAGAGGCCGGCCGTCGCTGACGATGCCGACGCCGACGCCGGTTCCTACGGTGACATAGGCAAGGCTTGGCAGGCCGCGCCCGGCGCCCCAGCGCGCCTCTGCCAGCGCCGCTGCGACGACATCGGTGTGCAGAACCGTCGGCACGCCATAGCGCGCCTTCAGTCGGGCGCCGACATCGGCGCCGGCCCAGCCGGGCTTGGGGGTCGCCGCCAGATGGCCCCAGCCCGTCGCGGTCGGATCGACCTCGATTGGCCCGAAACACCCGATCCCAAGCGCCGCAAAGCCCGGCGCCCAGCGATCGAGGACCGCTTCGATGGCGGCAAGCGTCGCTGCCGGTGCCGTCGTGGGCACGCGCACCGTCTCGATGATGCGGCCCGTTGCGTCACCGAGGACGCAGACGCATTTGGTGCCGCCGAGTTCGACCCCGGCAAGGCGCGGCTCCATCGTTCAGCGCCCGAACAGTGTAGCAGCAGGCCGGTTGAAGCCCGCCGCAGCACCAGCCGCGGAACCAATGATGCCGGCAAGAACCTCGTCATGCGGCCGCGCCGCGTCGGTATAGCCGGCGACAGCCCGCGCCACCTGACCGAGGACATCGCGCACCGCGCCGAAATCGGGCACATCGGCGAGTGGATCGTAACGCTCGGGCCGCAAGCCCAGGCCGTGCGCGACGAAGAACCAGCTGAGATCGGCAAACAGCTCGCGCTTGCGCTGGACGATCCGGCCGCTGGTTTCGAACAACGCGACCTTTTCCATCAGGCTATCAGGACGCGGCTGGTGGCGAACATGGTCCCAGAAGGGCTCGCCCACACGCTCGTTCGGATAATAGTGCAGAAGCAGGAAGTCGCGGATGTGCTCGAACTCGGTGGCGGTCTCGCGATTATAGGCAGCGCTGAGCGCGGGCGCGAAGTTGCGATCGGGGAAATAGTCGAGCAACCGGTTGAGCCCGGTGCAGATCAGGTGGATGCTCGTCGATTCGAGTGGCTCGAGAAACCCCGCCGACAGCCCGATGGCGACGCAATTGCCGATCCAGACGCGTTTGCGATGGCCGGCGGTGAAGCGCAGGAAGCGCGGATCGGAGAGGCGTTCAGCATCGAGGCTGCCGACCAGCCGATCGGCGGCGGTGGTATCGTCGGTAAAGGCGCTGGCATAAACATAGCCGTTACCGACGCGGTGCTGGAGCGCGATGCGCCACTGCCAGCCGGCCTCGCGCGCCGTCGCGATGGTATAGGGGGTACGCCCGGGCGTCGACGCGCACGGCACCGCGACGGCGCGGTCGCACGGCAGCCAGTGGCTCCAGTCGTTGTAGCCGGCGTGGAGTGCCTGTTCGATCAGCAACCCCCGAAACCCGGAGCAATCGATGTAGAGATCGGCGGCAAGCCGCTCGCCATCGTCAAGGATCAACCCACCGATGTTGCCGGCGGCATCGAGGCTAGCGTCGGCAACCTTGCGGTCGAGCCGGACGACGCCAAGGCCCTCGGCAATGCGGCGCAGATAGGCCGCTACGAGGCCGGCATCGAAATGCAGCGCATAGGCAACGCCGGCGCCCGGGAAACTGCCATCGCGCGGCGGAAACGCGAACTTGCCCGCCGCCGCCAACGCGATCGATGGACAGAAATCGCCGAGGCCTTCGCCGTGTCCGGCGGCGGCATTCTTCCACCAGTAATGGTGAAAGGGCCGGCGATCGATGGTGACACCGAAATTGCCGAAGGGATGCCAGTAGCGATGGCCGATATGCTTCCAGTCGCGAAACTCGATTGCCAGCTTGAAGGTCGCCTGGGTCTCACGGATGAAATCGACCGGATCGATCTCGAGCAGTTGCAGGAACTCGAAGATCGGCGGGATCGTCGCCTCCCCGACGCCGACGGTCGGAATTTCCGAGGATTCGACCAGCGTGATCCGGGTGCCGCTGCGCTCGAGGACGCGCGCCAGCAGGCACGCCGCCGACCAGCCGGCGGTGCCGCCGCCGACGATTGCGACCGATCGGATCGGGCAAGGCTCGTCCATAGCGCGCGGCTCTTCCATGGCAGGATGCTCGTCCAGTATTTTTACGGCGCGTCAAGGGGCACCGCAATTGAGCGGTTGCGGGCCGGAAACGCTGTCCCGGCCCGCGATGATTGCCCTAGAAGGAAAACCGGCCGCCGACGAGGACCCGGCGGGCGCCCGACTGGTAGGTAAAGGGCAGGTTGGGGAATTGCAGATAGCTCGATTGATTGGCTTTGGTCAGGTTGATACCTTCGACCAGCACGCCGAAATTGGGCGTGAACTGATACGAAACCTGGCCGTCGAGCTGGCCATAGGGCCGGCTGTAGATGCCGAGCGTCCGGGTGATGCCGAGATCGCGGAAGCCGAAGTTGCCCGTGTAGGCTTTCGAGCGCCAGGAATAGGAAGCGCGCGCTTCGAACCCGGCTTTTTCGAAATAGATCTGGCCGTTGGCGGAATGCTTGGAAACCCCCGGCAACGGCAGGCCCTGGTCGAAATCATTGCTGCGATCAGTCTTGGAGTCAGAGAAGGTGTAGTTCAGATTGAAGCCAAGCCCGAAATCGAGCGCATATTGCGCCCCGACCTCGATACCGCGGACCCGACCACCGGTGCCGTTGACCGGGCGGGTAACCGGGCCGAAGCGGCCGCCGGCCTGATCGTTGACGAACACCGGCGTGGTGTCACTGGCGACGAACGAGTCGATCTCCTTCCAGAACGCACCGACGGTGAACAATCCCTGGCGCCCCATGTAGAGTTCATAGGCCGCATCGAACTGATAGGCACGGAACGGATCGAGATCGGGATTGCCCGAACTGCCGCTGGTGAATTCGAAGAGGTTGGTGGTGGCATTGCGCGTGAAATCGGTGGCAAAGCCGCGGCCGAGATCGAACAAATTCTGCCGGGCGACGACCCGCGCGGCCGAGAACCGTACCTTCTGCCCCTCGGTGATGTCGGCGACAACGTTCACGCTGGGCAGGAAATCGGTGTAGCTGCGCTTGACCGTCGAGGTCGAGAAGTCCCGCAGCACGCCATTCCAGCTGTCTGTGCCATAATAGACCGGATCGGCATTGGCCGGGCTGTTCTGTTCAACGCGCAGCTCGGTATTGACGATGCGGACGCCGATATTGACGTGATAGCTGTCATCCTTGCCGCCAAGATCGGCCATGATGTAGCCCGACTTGGTTTCTTCCTTGACGCGGAAGGTTTCGAGCGGATTTTCATAGAAGGCAAACGGCGTCGACGGATACAATGCCTGGATCCATTTCAGCGCATCGCCCATCTGGCTGCGATCCTGGACGAGCACCGTGTCGCCGGCCACGACGCCCCCACCGGCGAAATTCTTGATCTGTTCGACGCGGTCCGGCGAGCCGGTGAAGGTCTGGAAGGGCGTGATCAGCGGCGGCGAGTTGCCAAAGCGATTGTCGCAGCCATTGGGACGCAGCGATGCGATCGGCAATTCGCATGACTTGAAGCCGATGGCGCCGTCCTGGAAGTAACCGAGCGGCGTCCAGTTGAACTGGTAATTGGGGTATTGCGCCTTGACTGCGGCGGGTAGCGCCGAGGCATCGACTTCGCCCTTGCTCGAATAATCGGCGAGATAGCGGCCCGAAGCAAAATCAACGGTGCGCTGGGCATAGCGAAAGCCGCTTGAAATCGTGATCGTCCCGGTGCCCCCGCCGCGCGCATCCCAGGCGAGATCGCCGCGCAGTGAATAATTCTTCAGGTCGGACCGATCGCCAAAGGCCCAATGCGACTTGAAAAAGCCATAGGCCGGGTTGTTGAACAGGTCCTGCGGGCTGTTGCTGCCAAGCCCGAACGACGGCAGCTTGCCGTCTCGGTTGTCATAGATGAAATCGAAGGTCGCCGGTGCCGCCGGGTTGGCGGGCTGGTGCGAAAATCCGGTCGGGCTCGCGGCGTTGGCCGTGGGCACGCTGTAGGCGGTATAGCGGACATCGTTGTTGGCGACATTGCGTTCCTGGTCCGCCGTCGAATAGGCCGCCTTGAAGCTGGCGCGGAAGTTGCCGCCGTCATCCCATTTGCCGTTGAACTGGACGTTGTCGGACCGGATCTTGGACTTGTCGACGAACGAGATCGCCTCGGCCGATTGCGAGCGGACGGTGCCGCCGAGCAGCACGCCATTGTCATCGATCTCGAACGCCGTGCCGGGGACAAGGCCACGGCCCTCGCCCGGCGCGAACGGGAATTTGACCGAGGCTTCGCTGGTGGTGATGTCGAGCTGCTGGTGGAAATATTCGACATCGAGCGAGAGTTCATCCGTCGGGCGAAAGCCGATGCCGATCGAGGCGCCCCAGCGTTTGCGCTCCTGGTCGCGGTCGGTGATGTAGCGGTATTCGGGCGCATAATAGTTCGGCACGGTGGCGCTGTCGGCGCGTTCGGCGAAACGCCAATTGCCGCGGTTGTCGCCACCCAGGACGTTGGTGTGGAAATCCTGCTCGGCATAGGAGAACGACGCGATGATCGCGACGCGGTCGTTGAAATTATAGCCGGCGACGACGGCGCCGGTCGGCTTCCAGCTGTTGCTGCCGCTGACATTGCCGAGCCGGGCATTGCCGCCGATGGTCAGGCCTTCCTTCAGATCGAGCGGATTGCGGGTCTTGAGGTCGACGATACCGCCAAGGCCGCCTTCGAGCAGCGAGGCGTTGGGCGATTTGTAGACATCGACCCCGCCGATCAGTTCGGACGGGACGCCTTCGAGCGAGTCACCCTGCTGGAAATTGCCCTCGCCGACCTTGAACAGCTCGAGCCCGGTCAGGAAGATGTCACCGTCGAGCAGCGTGACATTCTGTTCAAGACCGCGGATGCGAACCCGGGTGCCCTGGCCGTTCGAACGGTCGATCTGGATGCCCGGCAGGCGCTGGAGTGATTCGGCGACGTTCTGGTCGGGGAATTTGCCGATATCCTCGGCGGTGATCGATTCGATAATGAGGTTCGAATCGCGCTTGGCATTGAGCGCATTCTGCAGCGACTGGCGAAACCCGGTGACGAGGATTTCGTCATCGGCAACTGGCGCGACAGCCGGCGCCGCCGCTGTAGTTTGCGCATGCAGCGCCGTGGCGCCGAGCGCATAGATCGAGACCGCGGCGAGTAGCGCTGGGCGCAGGGCTATCGTGACCATTTGAAACCATCCCCTCCAGGCGTTTCGCCGCCCGGTCCTAGAACATCTGCACCGCCGGAAATTCGGCGAAGCCGTTTATAGTCAAGAGGATATTGGCGACATGCGGCGACGTCGCGTTCTTCCCCTATCGGGCTTTTTTCGCCCTTGGATAAAAATCTAGGAAAGACTGGCAACGTTGTCAAATCAATTGTATTCCATCTTCTCAATAGCTGTGCCCAACGCGGGCCCCCCCGGGGATCGACCATGTATACAAGTCGGAAATCGCTGCTCGTCCTGCTGCTCTCGGCGCCGGCCTGGGGCGGACTGCCGTGCGCCGCGCCAGCGGCCGGCAGCGAATCACCGGCGGCGAGTGTCCATCCGCAATCCTGGCCGCAGCCGCGCTGGCCCTACCCGCGCGATCCGGCGCTGGAGGCACGCGTCGCTGGGCTGGTCGCGCAGATGACTCCTGCCGAAAAGGTCGGCCAAGTCATCCAGGCCGATATCGCCAGCGTCACCCCCGATGACGTCCGCCGCTATCACCTCGGCTCGATTCTCAATGGCGGCAATTCGGCGCCCGGTAACGACGAGTTCGCCGAACCTGCCAAATGGCTGGCGCTCGCCGACGCATTCTACGACGCCTCGGTCGATCGCCGCGGCGGCCGCACCGCGATCCCGGTCCTGTGGGGAACCGACGCCGTCCACGGCCATAGCAACATCGTCGGCGCGACCCTGTTTCCGCACAATATCGGCCTCGGCGCTGCGCACGATCCCGACCTTGTCGAGCGCATCGCCACCGCCACTGCAATTGAGATCCGCACCACCGGCATGGAATGGACCTTTGCGCCGACCATCACCGTGCCGCAGGACTTGCGCTGGGGCCGCGCCTATGAAGGCTATTCGGATGATCCGGCGCTCGTCGCCAGCTACGCCGGCCGGTTTATCCGTGGCTTGCAGGGCCCGCCCGCCGCAAAACCGATCCTCGCAGGCCCGCATGTCATCGCCAGCACCAA
The DNA here is from genome assembly GCA_031412175.1 of Alphaproteobacteria bacterium. Lineage (GTDB taxonomy): Bacteria > Pseudomonadota > Alphaproteobacteria > Sphingomonadales > Sphingomonadaceae > Sandarakinorhabdus. Next base: position 6,966 of record JANOCM010000433.1, on the reverse strand, counting down.
GCACTTCCTTGCCGATGGCGGCACCGTCGACGGTCGCGACCAGGGCGATGCGCAGATCAGCGAGGCGGCACTGCGCGACATCCATGGCGCGCCGTACATCCCGGCGATCGAAGCGGGCGTGCAGACGATCATGGCAAGTTTCTCGAGCTGGAACGGCGTCAAGATTACCGGCCACAAGGGTTTGCTCACCGACGTGCTCAAGCAGCGCATGAATTTCGGCGGCTTCATCATCAGCGACTGGAATGCCCATGGCCAAATCGCCGGCTGCACCAATGCCAGTTGCCCGGCAGCGATCAACGCCGGGCTCGACATGTACATGGCGCCCGATAGCTGGAAACCGCTGTACGCCAGCCTGTTGGCGCAGGTGAAGGATGGCACCGTGCCGATGAGCCGACTTGACGATGCGGTGGCGAACATCCTGCGGGTCAAGCTGCGCGCCGGGCTGTTCGAGGCCGGCCGGCCCTCGTCACGCCCGCTGGCGGGTCGGTTCGAACTGCTGGGAAGCGCTGAGCACCGGACACTAGCGCGTGAAGCTGTTCGCAAATCGCTGGTGCTGTTGAAGAACGCCGGGCAGCTGCTGCCGCTGCCGCCAAACAGGCAGATCCTTGTCGCGGGCGACGGCGCCGACGATCTCGCGCGGCAGGCCGGCGGCTGGACCATCACCTGGCAAGGCACCGGCGTCACCAACGACAAGCTGCCCGGCGCCACGTCGATCTGGCAGGGCATCCGCAGCGCCGTGACGGCCGCCGGCGGCACCGCGACGCTGTCGCCCGATGGCAGCTTCGGCGCCCGCCCGGATGCTGCGATCGTGGTTTTCGGCGAAACGCCCTACGCCGAATTCCAGGGCGACCTCAAGACGTTACGGCTGCGCGCCGATGCCGAGGGGCCGCTCCGGACGATGCGTCGGCTTAAGTCTGCCGGCATCCCGGTGGTGGCTCTGTATGTCGGCGGGCGGCCGCTATGGACCAACCGCGAATTCAACACCGCCGATGCCTTTGTCGCTGCCTGGCTGCCCGGATCGGAAGGCGGCGGCGTCGCCGACATGCTGTTTCGCAACCCCGATGGCAAGGTCGGCCATGAGTTTACGGGCACGCTCGGCTATAATTGGCCGGCGACCGCGAATGCGCTGGGGCCGCGGTTGTTCCCGCGCGGCTATGGCCTGACCACGACCAGCCGGGTGCCGTTCGCCGTGTTGTCGGAGGACGCCGGGGTTGCCGACGATGGCGACAGCGGCGTGTTTCTCGACCGGGGGCTTCCCGCCAGCGCCTGGTCGCTGCAGGTTGCTGGCACGGCGGGCGACATCACCCGCATCACGACGACGCCAGCCGATGCGGCGGCAGGGCGCGTGCGCGTCACCGCCACCGATCACCTGACGCAGGAAGGGGCGCGGCGCTTTGCGTGGCGCGGCGACGGCCCGGCAACGGTCGAGCTCGCCAACCAGGCCCCGATTGATGCGTCGCGTGAGACCAACGGCGATGTCATGCTGCTCGTCACGCTGCGTCTCGACACCGCGCCGACGGCGGCGGTGAGCGTGGCGATGCACAGCGTCGGCGGCGGCCGTGGCGTGGTGCCGGTATCGCTAGCCAGGCTGCCGGCCGGGCAATGGCGAACGCTCGGCATCGGACTCAAATGCTTCGCTGCCGCCGGCGCCGACATGGCGCGACTCGACGCTCCGTTCCAACTCAGCACCGCCGGCACGCTTGCGCTGAGCGTCTCGCGGGTGGCATTCGGCACGGTCGCAGATGTCGTCGTGCCATGCCGCTGACCGAACTGCAAACCACTGCAGACACAATTTCAATCAAATATTTGGTTTATTTAATTGCCACTAACTCAGCACTAATTGACAATGTTGTCACTCGGAGTCGACTCGGCGTTTGCACGTGGGTTACGCCGCCGCCGCGCCATTGGGGGTCACACATGGCAAAAGTCCGAATTGTCGCCCTCGCAGCGCTGATGACTGGCCCTGCGGCGGTCGCTGCGCCGCTTTCGGGCGCCGGCCCATTCAATGCCGAATTCCTTGAGGGCGGCATCGGCATCACCCGCACGTTGCCGGCTGCGTCCCCGCACGTCGCTGCCGGCGCGGCCTACAGCGTGTCGACCTGGGTAAATCCGCGCCGGATACAGCCGGGCCTGGTCTCGCTCATCGAAGTCGGCGCAGCGACAGCCTGCCGCTGCCTCGGACTTGTCAACGGCCGCCCGGTGCTCATGGACGGCACCACGCGGTTGACCGCGCGCAACGCCTTGCGCCCAGGGCGTTGGAGCCATGTCGCGGCCACCGCCGATGGCCGCTTCGCGCGGCTGTTCGTCGATGGTGTTGAGGTCGCGCGCGCGGCGGGCGTTAGCGTCGCCGTATCGCCGGCCCTCGGCATCGCCCCGCCGGCAATCACGGGCGCCGCAGCGACGGGACATTTCGGCGGGGCATTGGTCGGCGCCGAACTCGCCGGAGAAGCGCTGGCCGCGACCGATATCGCCGCACGCGCTGCCCGGCCGCCAGCGTTCGGCCTCGTGCCGATGACCGCCGTCGGCATCGGCTGGGAATGGCAGAAAAAGGCCAACACCGGCCTGTGGCAGCCGCAGGATGCCTGGACGCTGCCAAAGGGTCGCGGTGACACCACGCCCCCCGTCGCAAAGCCCATTGCCGACGTGCCGGCGTTGCAGCCGCTCAGCCCTCGCCGCTGGCAGATCAACCGCTGGTCGCTGATCGAGGCGGCAAAGGCCGGCACCGGCACCGATTTGTCGCGGCCGGGCGTCGCGCTGGCCGGCTGGTACCCCGCGACTGTTCCCGGCACCGTGTTGACGACGCTGGTCGACCGCGGTGTCTATCCCGATCCCTATTACGGCCTCAACAATCTGGCCATTCCCGAAAAGCTGGCGCGGCAGGATTACTGGTACCGCACCAGCTTCCGCGTGCCAGGCGAAGCGGTCGGCCGCCGTCTGGCGCTGCACTTCAAGGGCATCAACTATGCCGCCGAAATCTGGGCCAATGGGGCCCGGCTCGGAACGACCACCGGGGCATTCGTCCGCGGCGACTTTGCGCTGGCGCCGGTCGCCGGCGAAAACGTCATCGCCGTCCGCGTGGCGCCGCCGCCGCACCCCGGCACGCCGCACGAGCAGTCGATCAGCGCCGGTGTCGGCGAAAACGGCGGCCAGTTGGCGATCGACGGCCCGACCTTTGTTGCCACCGAAGGCTGGGACTGGATTCCCGCCATCCGCGACCGCAACACCGGTCTGTGGCAAGCGGTTGAACTGAGGGCGACCGGCGACATCCGCATTCTCGATCCGCGCATCATCACCGACCTGCCGCTGCCGCGCACCGATACTGCCGATATCCACATCGAAATTCCGGTGCGCAACGACGGCGCGGCGCAGGCAACGACGATCTCCGCGCGCTTCGGCACCGTCAGCGTCGCTCAGACCCGCACGCTCCCCCCCGGCGTTACCACCATCGTCTTCACCCCCGCCGCGTTTCCCCAGCTCAGGCTACGCAATCCCGAACTCTGGTGGCCCAACGGCTATGGTGCGCCGGCCCTGCAGACGCTGCAGATCGACGCCGGCACGTCCGACAGCAAGACCGTCCGCTTCGGCATCCGCGAAGTCAGCTATGAACTGTCGCTGTTCGACAGCCGTGGCATCCTGCGCCGTGTCGATGTCCACACCACCGACGGAGCGCTGCGCGGCGAGCGCCTGATCGATGTCCGTCATGAAGCCATCAAGAACACCCCCGGCGGCTGGGTCGAATCGCTGACCGCCGCCGGCGAAACCTCGCCGGCGGTTCGCGATGTCCCCGCCACGTACGCGCTTCCCCACCTCGCGCTGCGCGTTAACGGCGTCCGGATCGCGGCGCGTGGCGGCAACTGGGGGATGGACGATGCGATGAAGCGCGTCGATCGCGCCCGGCTCGAACCCTATTTCCGCCTCGAGCGCGAAGCCAACATGAACATCATCCGCAACTGGATGGGCACCAATACCGAGGACGTGTTCTACGACCTCGCCGACGAAAACGGCTTGATGATCGTCAATGATTTCTGGGCCTCGACCCAGGATTTCCAGGTCGAGCCGCAAGACCCGCAATTGTTCCTCGCCAACGCCCGCGATGTCATCAGCCGCTATCGCAACCATCCCTCGATCGTCGCCTGGTTCGGCCGCAACGAAGGCGTCCCCTACCCGCTCCTCAACACCGGCCTCGACGATCTCGTCGCCGAACTCGATGGCACGCGTTGGTTTACCGGCAGCTCGAACAGCGTCAATCTGCAAGGCTCGGGGCCGTACAATTATCGGCCGCCCGAAGGCTATTTCACCGATCTCGCGTCAGGCTTTTCGGTCGAAACCGGCACCCCGTCGCTGTCGAGCCTCGAAGCTATCGAGGCTTCGGTGCCGGCCGCCGATCGCTGGCCGCTATCGGACACGCTTGCCTATCATGACTGGCATTTCGCCGGGAATGGCGACACGCGCAGCTTCATGGCGGCGCTCGAAACGATGTTCGGCGCCGGCACGAGCCTCGCAGACTTCGAGCGCAAGGCGCAGATGATGAACCTCGAAACCCACCAGGCGATCTACGAAGGCTTTCTCGGCCATTTGTGGACCAAGAACAGCGGTCGGCTGTTGTGGATGAGCCATCCGTCTTGGCCATCGAACGCCTGGCAGCTGTACAGCGCCGACTATGACACGCACGCGGCCTTCTACGGTGCCAAGAAGGCCGCCGAGTCGCTCCACATCCAGCTCAACCGCCCCGACAACAGCCTTGTCGTCATAAATACCACCCGCGCCGCGCGCCCGAGGCTGACCGCCAGCATCCGCATCCTCGGTCTCGACAACCGCGAATTGTGGCGCCGCAGCCGCCGCCTTGATGCCGCCGCCAACGCCGTCACCCCGGGCTTTGCCGTGCCGCTGACCGAAATCCTGGCGCGCGAAGGCATGGCCCTGGTCACGCTCACGCTGACCGATGCTCGGGGTGCCCCGGTTTCGGAGAATTTCTACTGGCGCGGCAAGGATCTCGCTGCCCATCGTGCGCTTGCCGCGATGCCGGCGCAGCCGCTGGACGTGGCTGCCATCGCCGGCAGCACCGGGGGCGAGAACATTGTCACCATCATCCTCGCCAACCCTGGCCCGACCGCGGCGCTCGCCGCCAAGCTGACTCTGCTCGATGCCGCCGGCGCCCGGGTGCTTCCGGCCTATTACAGCGACAACTACATCACGCTGCTGCCCGGCGCGAAGCGAACGCTGGTGGTCCGCTATCTTGGCCCGGCGATCGGCGCAAAGGTGGCGTTGCGCGGCTGGAACGTGCCGGCAGCGACGGTGGTCATCGCGAAATAACCGCCATCCGGCGGCACAATACGGCAAAACCACCGATCGCGAGGTAACAAGCGAGCGGCACCAGCAGCGCGGCCCGCAGGCCAGCGGCGTCGGCGGCCAAGCCGGTGACCAGCGGCACGATGGCGCCGCCGACGATCGCCATGCAGATGATCCCCGAGCCTTCGGCGGCGCGATCGCCGAGATCCTGCGACGCCAAGCTGAAGATCGTCGGGAACATGATCGAATTGCACAAGCCGACCGCGATCAGCGCCCAGCCCGACACCGCGCCCGCGCCGCCGGCGGCGATCAGCAGAAGCGCGACTGCACCGAGCGCGACGCCAAGCAGCACCCGCGGTGGTGGCAACCGCGCCAGCAGCACGGTGCCGACAAAGCGCCCGATCATGGCGCCGCCCCAGTAAAGCGCGATCAGTTCGCCGGCAGCGCGCGCGCCGAGCGCCAGCGTATCGGCCTGCATCAGGAAATTGGCCAGCACGCTGCCGATCGACACCTCGGCACCAACATAGACGAAGATTGCCAGCGTGCCGGCTGCGAAACGTGGCTGGCGGAGCAATTCGAAGGCGCGCAGGATCGGCGTCGTGGCCGGCGGCGCCTCGACCAGCTTGTGGCGGTTCAGCCAGACCGCACCCGCCACCACCAGCAGCGCTGCAGCGATGCCGAGATAGGTCCGCACGATGACCTGGGTCTCGGCGGAGCGGAACGCTGCGAGCGCAGCGCCCGAAAGCTGCGCCGGGTCGACGCTGGCCAGCGATCCCAGGATGAGGATAGCGCCAAGATAGGGAAAAATCGTCGTGCCAAGCGAGTTGAAAGCTTGGGCAAAGGTCAGCCGGCTTGATGCCAGCGCTGGCGCGCCGAGCATAGAGATCAGCGGATTGGCGACGACCTGAACGATCGTGATGCCGGCGGCGAGCACGAACAAGGCCGCAAGAAAGGCAATGAACATCCCGGACAGCCAGGCCGGCACGAACAACAGACAGCCGGCTGTCATCGTCAGCAGGCCAACCGCCGCGCTGCGCATGTAGCCGATCCGGCGGACCAACGCCGCGGCAGGCAGCGAAACGAGGAAATAGGCAGCAAAGAACGCCGACTGGATCAGCATAACCTCGAAATAGCTTAAAGTGAACAAATGCTTGAGCTTGGGAATCAGCACGTCGTTGAGGCTGGTGATGCCGCCGAAGATAAAGAACAGCGCAAAGATAAACCAGCTGAGCCCGCCGGGCGCCGCAGCACCCGTCGCCGCTGGCGCGTTTATTGTTGGAGCCATACTCATCGCCGCTCGTCCCTGTATCCTGCCATGCCGTGGCGCTTCCCTTCCGGCCCAGCGGCCTGTCAACTGCCGTGACCATCACCATCATTGGCAACGTTGTCAAACTGTCGTTTGCACCGACGGCGCGGATCGAAGTGGCGGCAACCGAGCGACGTTGCCGCCGGCCCGGGCCAGCACCAGCTCGGGTCAGGTCAGTCGTATTGATTGCCAACGCAGTTACAGGTCACGCTGAGTCTGGATTCTGATGCAGATCTGAACGGAATGCTGTTTTGTCACGTTCGCAGCCGATAACGCTCCAAAATCCGGCTGAGGCGCCCCAAGGCGTCCAAAACGAGCTTCAGGCCGGAAACTCTGAATGTAACGTTCGAAAATCCGACCGGTCATCGCCC
>JANOCM010000432.1:0-3540 GCA_031412175.1 Alphaproteobacteria bacterium | reverse complement strand
AACGCTGCGCGCGCGGCTGGACGTCACCCACCAGGGCCGCGACGAGGATGCGGTGATGATGGCCGAAACCTATCGCGCCGCCGGCGTTACGGCCGATATCCGCGCCTATTTCACCGATCTGCCGGCGGAGATCGCGCGCGCGCATGTCGTCGTCGCGCGGTCGGGCGCCTCGACGGTGGCAGAGCTTGCCGTCGCCGGCCGCCCGGCGATCCTGGTGCCGCTGCCGATCGCCACCGACGACCACCAGACCGACAATGCCAATGGCATGGCCGCGGCCGGCGGCGCCATCGTCATGCCGCAACCCGAATTCACGCCGGAACGGCTGGCGCAGGCCTTGACCGGCTGGCTGGCAGACCCGAAAGCCCTGGCAACGGCAGCCGCCGGCGCGCGCTCGGTCGGCTATCCCGACGCTGCCGCGCGCCTTGCCGACCTTGTCATCGCCACCGGATCCCCGAAATGAATTTGCCCACTCTGCGCCCCGGCTTTCGCACCGATATCGGCGTCATCCATTTCGTTGGCATCGGCGGCATCGGCATGTCGGGCATCGCCGAGGTCATGGCCAATCTAGGCTTTGCCGTGCAGGGGTCCGACAGCGCCGAAGGCTATGTCATCGCCGGGCTGCGGGAGAAGGGCATCACCGTCTTCATCGGCCAGGATGCCGCCAATGTCGCCAACGCCGCGGTGCTGGTGACATCGACCGCGATCAAGCCCGACAACCCCGAAGTCGTCGCGGCGCGCGCCAAGCGCATCCCGATCGTGCGCCGCGCCGAAATGCTCGCCGAGCTGATGCGGCTGAAAAGCTGCGTCGCGGTGGCGGGCACGCATGGCAAGACGACGACGACATCGATGGTTGCGGCGCTGCTCGACGCCGGCGGCATCGACCCGACGGTCATCAACGGCGGCATCATCAACACCTATGGCTCGAACGCGCGATTGGGCGAGGGCGAATGGATGGTCGTCGAGGCCGATGAAAGCGACGGCAGTTTCCTGCGATTGGGCGGCACCTTCGGCATCGTCACCAACATCGATCCCGAACATCTCGACCACTGGGGCGATTTCGACAAGGTCCGCGACGGGTTCCGTCAGTTCGTCAACGGCGTGCCCTTCTATGGCGCCGGGATCTTGTGCATCGACCACCCCGAGGTCCAGGCGCTGATCCCGCGCGTCGGCGACCGTCGCATCGTCACCTATGGCTTTTCGGCGACGGCGGATATTCGCGGCGAGGCGGTGACGCCGGTGCCGGGGGGCAACAACTTCAGCGTCATCGTCCGCACCCGCGAAGGCGAACGCACGATCCCCGACCTGATGCTGCCGATGCCCGGCCGCCACAATGTCCAGAATGCGCTGGCGGCAGTCGCGGTGGCGATCGAACTCGGCATTTCGGACGATGCGATCCGCACCGGTTTTGCCCGCTTCGGCGGGGTCAAGCGGCGCTTTACCAAGGTCGGCGAGACGGGGGGTGTGACGATCATCGACGATTATGGCCATCACCCGGTCGAAATCCGCGCCGTGCTGGCGGCCGCGCGCGAAGGGGCGACAGGCCGCGTGCTGGCGGTCGTCCAGCCGCATCGCTTCACCCGGCTGCGCGACCTGAAGGCCGAATTCCAGGCGGCGTTCAACGAAGCCGATGCGGTTTATGTGGCCCCGGTCTATGCCGCCGGCGAAGCGCCGATCGAAGGCATCGACGCCGATGCGCTGGCCGCCGGGCTGCTGGCTGCCGGGCATCGCTCGGCGGTGAAGGTGAGCGGCGCTGATGACCTCGCGGTCAAGCTTGCGACAGATGCGCGGCCCGGCGACATGGTCGTCTGCCTGGGGGCCGGCGACATCACAAAATGGGCGGCTGGGCTCGCCGCGGCGATCGAACAGGCGCGGGGCGGATGATGGCGAACAAGCCTTCGGACTCGCCCGGCATACCGGCTTCACCGAGCGGTGAGGTGGGGCCTGAAGAGCTCAAGGCACAACTGCGAGAAATCGCCGTCAATTCTTCATACCAGAACAATTTCGTTGTCGTGACCGAGGCGGACCTGCCGCCGGGACAGGTGTCGCTTCATGACCACGCCGAGCAGCCATGGAGTTTGAATGCTACGGCCAATCTCGGCAAATTGACCCCTGCTGCGCCGCTGGCGCCGCTCGTCTGGTTCAAGTCTGGCGGCGCAGCCGAATGGCTGTTCGAGCCGGTCGATCCGGATGACCTGAGTTATTTTCTCCACGGGCTTCCAACGAATGTCCCGGTCATGGCGCTGGGGCTCGGTTCGAACATGATCGTACGCGATGGCGGCGTCCCCGGCGTTGTCGTTCGATTGGGGAAGCCCTTCGCAAAAGTCCGCGCCGTTGGTGACGTGCTGCATTGTGGTGGCGGCGCATCGGGTATCTCGGTTGCTTCCGCCGCGCGCGATGTCGGCCTTTCCGGACTGGAATTTCTGCGCGGCATTCCCGGCACTGTTGGCGGCTTTGTCCGCATGAATGGCGGTGCTTATGGTCGCGAAGTCGCCGATGTGCTGATCGACTGCAGCATCATCGACCGATCCGGCAATAGCGCCACGCTCGCGGCATCGGAATTGGCGTTCAGCTATCGGCATTCGGGGCTGAGTGATGGCCAGATCGTGATCGAGGCTCGCTTCAAGGGCACGCCCGGCGACAAGATCGCCATCCAGGCCGAAATGGACCGCATCGCCGCCGCGCGCGAGGCCAGCCAGCCGCTGCGCAGCCGCACTGGCGGGTCGACCTTCAAGAACCCACCCGGGCACAAGGCGTGGCAACTCGTCGACGCCGCCGGCTGCCGCGGGCTGATGGTCGGCGGCGCGCAGGTCAGTGAGAAGCACACCAATTTCCTGATCAACACCGGCACCGCGACCAGCGCCGATATCGAGGCGCTGGGCGAGGAGGTGCGCGCCCGCGTCAAGGCGCAGTCGGGTGTCGAGCTAGAATGGGAAATCCAGCGTGTGGGGCTGCCGAAGTGAAGGTCGCAGTCCTCATGGGCGGCTGGTCCGCCGAGCGCGAGGTCTCGCTGACCTCCGGCCGCGGCATCGCCGCCGCCTGCCGCACGCTCGGCCATGACCTTACCGAAATCGACATGGACCGCAACGTCGCCGCGGCGCTCACTGCCGCTGCGCCCGATGTCGTGTTCAACGCGCTGCACGGTACGCCGGGGGAGGATGGCAGCATCCAGGGGCTGATGGATATCCTCGGGCTGAAATACACCCATAGCGGCGTCACCACCTCGGCGATCGCCATCGACAAGGAATTGACCAAGCGCATCCTGGTGCCGCAGGGCATCCGCATGCCGGCGGGCAGGATGGTCGCGTCCGAAAGCCTGTATGCCGGCGATCCGCTGCCGCGTCCTTATGTGCTCAAACCCGTCAACGAAGGCTCGTCGGTAGGTGTCGCCATCGTCACCGATACGTCCAACTATGGCAATCCGATCGCCCGCAATGCCGCCGGGCCCTGGGCGGAATTCGCCGAACTGCTCGCCGAACCCTTCATCGCCGGCAAGGAATTGACCGTCGCCGTGCTCGGCGACGAAGCGCTGGCGGTGACCGA
>JANOCM010000431.1:0-2269 GCA_031412175.1 Alphaproteobacteria bacterium | reverse complement strand
TGCTGAATGGCTGGCTGCTCTACCAGGTGCTCGGCTGCCGGGTCTGGGGCCGTGCCGGATTCTACCAGGCCAGCGGCGCCTATGGTTTCCGCGACCAGTTGCAGGATGGCGGCGCGCTGCTGCTGGCGCGGCCCGATCTCGTCCGCCCGCACCTGCTGCGCGCTGCCGGTCGCCAGTTCTGCGAAGGCGATGTCCAGCATTGGTGGCTGCCCGAAAGCGGGCGCGGGGTGCGCACGCGGATTTCCGATGATCGCGGCTGGCTGGCACTGTCGGTCGCCGATTATGTCGAATCGACCGGCGATGCGGCGATCCTCGACACGCCGATCCTGTTCCTCGAAGGCCGACCGCTCGAACCCGGCGAGCATGATGCGTTTTTCCTGCCCGGCCAGAGCAGCGACGCGGCCTCGCTCTATACCCATTGCGCGCTGGCGCTCGATCAGTCGGTGGCGCTGACCGGCGCGCTCGGCCTGCCGCTGATCGGCGGCGGCGACTGGAACGATGGCATGAACCGCGTCGGCGAGGGCAGCAAGGGCATGAGCGTCTGGCTCGGCTGGCATCTGATCCACGCCATCAACCGCTTTGCGCCGATCGCCGAGGCGCGCGAGCCCGAACGCGCCGCCGCCTGGCGCCGCCATGCCGAAAGCGTGCGCGCCGCGATCGAGGCGGTGGCCTGGGACGGCGAATGGTACCGCCGCGCCACCTATGACGACGGCACCTGGCTGGGATCGCAGGGCAGCGACGAGTGCAAAATCGATTCGATCGCGCAGACCTGGAGCGTGATCAGCGGCGCCGGCGACCCGGCGCGCGCCGCGCAGGCGATGGCATCGGTGCAGCGCCATCTCGTCGACCCACAGGCGCAGCTGGTGAAGCTGTTCACGCCGCCGTTCGACCGGACGACGCACGATCCCGGCTATATCCGCAGCTATCCGCCGGGCCTGCGCGAAAACGGTGGCCAGTACAGCCATGCCGCGATGTGGACGATCGTCGCGGCGGCGCAGATGGGCGATGGCGACGCCGCGGTGGCGCTGTTCGACATCATCAACCCGATCAACCATGCCCGCGATGCGGCGGCGGCGGCGCATTACCGGGTCGAACCCTATGTGCTCGCCGCCGATGTCTATTCGGTGACGCCCAACGCCGGCCGTGGCGGCTGGACCTGGTACACCGGCGCCGCGGGCTGGATGTACCGCGCCGGGGTGGAGAATATCATCGGCCTGCGCCGCATGGGCGAGACGGTGGAGTTGAAGCCGTGCCTGCCGGCGGACTGGCCGGAGATCACGGTGACGCTGCGGCTGGGCGAAGCAAGCTACACGATCGCGATCGGCCGGGCCGGAGCGGCGGCGCCGAGCGCCGAACTGGACGGCGCGGCGCTGGTGGTGGCAAACGGCGCCACGACATGGTCACTGACACCCGGCGACCACAGCATCCACCTCCTGCTGTAGCCTGACAAAATGGGGTGAAGGGGCCACCGGCCACTTCCCGCCGGAGGCAAAGAAAAAGGGCCGCCCCTCGCGGGACGGCCCTTTTCCTTTACATCCCGAAGGACTAGTCGCGGGGCCCGGTCAGAAAGTCCGGCAGGCTGCCGCCTTCCTGGGGGGCTTCGTCGCGCGGCGCGCGCTCGGGGCGTGGGCCGCGGTCACCTTCGCTCCGGGGGCCACGATCGTCGCGGCGCGGGCCACGATCACCACCGCCGCCACCATCACGGCGGGGACCACGGTCGCCGCCATCACGGCGCGGGCCACGATCCGAACGCGGGCCGCGATCGTCGCCGCCTTCACGCGGCGGGCGGGTGTCGGCGATTTCCTCGCCGGTTTCCTGGTCGACGAGGCGCATCGACAGACGAACCTTGCCGCGTTCGTCGACGGCGAGGACCTTGACCTTGACCTGCTGGCCTTCGGTCAGCACGTCCTTGACCACGGCAACGCGCTCGTTCTTGATTTCCGAGATGTGGACGAGACCGTCCTTGCCACCCATGAAATTCACGAACGCGCCGAAATCGACCATCGACACGACCTTGCCGGTGTAGATCTTGCCGACTTCGGCTTCCATCGTGATGCCTTCGATCCACTTCCTTGCGGCGGCGATCTTTTCCGGATCCGAAGACGCGATCTTGACGGTGCCGTCGTCTTCGATGTCGACCTTGGCGCCGGTCGTCGCGACGATTTCGCGGATGACCTTGCCGCCGGTGCCGATGACGTCACGGATCTTGTCCTTGGGCACCTGCATCGTTTCGATGCGCGGCGCGTGCGACGACATTTCCTCGCGGGTG
>JANOCM010000430.1:0-1833 GCA_031412175.1 Alphaproteobacteria bacterium | reverse complement strand
GGCCTGTCCAACATCGTCAACACCACCGGCACCGCGGCGATCAGCGATGCCTCGGGCCTCGGCACGATCGTCAACGACGACATCACGGTCACCGCCATCCACACCATCCAGGGCGCCAGCCACACGTCGGCGTTCGCCGGCCAGGTGGTGACGACGACCGGCATCGTCACCGCTGTCGACACCAATGGCTTCTACCTCCAGGCCGCCGATGCCGACGCCGACGCCGATGTCGCCACGTCGGAAGCGATGTTCGTGTTCACCAGCTCCGCGCCGACGGTCGTGCTGGGCCAGGCGCTCAATGTCACCGGCACCGTGTCGGAATTCATCCCCGGCGGCGCTGCCAGCGGCAATCTGTCGTCGACCCAGCTCGTCTCGCCGACGATCGCCGTGCTCAGCAGCGGCAATGCCCTGCCGACCGCGATCCTGCTCGGCGCTGGCGGCCGCCAGGCCCCCACCGAAATCATCGACAACGACAATTTCAGCATTTTCGACCCGGCGAGCGACGGCATCGATTTCTTCGAAAGCCTCGAGGCCATGCGCGTGACCGTGCCGCAGCCGCTCGTCGTCGCACCGACGACGGCGTTCGGTGAAATCTACACGGTCGCCGACGGCGGCGTCGGCGCCACCGGCCTGTCGGCGCGCGGCACCATCGTCACTCGCGGCAGTGTCGGCGATGGGCTTGCTGTCACCAACACCGGGCCAGGTTCGGACTATAACCCCGAACGCATCCAGATCGACGCCGACAGCTTCACGGCGGGCAGCATTCCCAATGTCGCGGCGGGCACCGTGCTCAACGATGTCACCGGTGTCGTCGCCTATAATTTCGGCAGCTATGAAGTCCTTGCCACCACCGAGGTCACCGTGGCGACGCCGTCGATTTTGACCGGCGAAGTCACCAACCTCGCCGGCGATGCCGATACGCTGACCATCGCCAGCTACAACGTCCTCAACCTCGATCCCAACGACGCCGATGGCGATACCGATGTCGCCGACGGCCGCTTCACCTCGATCGCGCTGCAGATCAAGAACGCCCTCGGCTCGCCCGACATCGTCGCGCTGCAGGAAATCCAGGACAACAGCGGCTCGGCCAACGATGGTACGGTTTCGGCGAGCATGACGCTGCAGATGCTGGTCGACGCCATCACCGCCGCCGGCGGCCCGACCTACAGCTTCATCGACAACAGCTTCATCACCAACAACACCAATGGCGGCGAACCCGGCGGCAACATCCGCGTCGCCTATCTTTACGACGCCTCGCGCGTGTCGCTGGTTGCCGGCTCGGTGGCGACGACGCCCGATGCCGCTGCCGATTTCGCCGGCTCGCGGCCGCCGCTGGTGGCGACGTTCAGCTTCAACGGCGAGGATATCACCCTCGTCAACAACCACTTCAGCTCCAAGGGCGGCTCGACCGACCTGTTCGGCGCCACCCAGCCGTCGCTCAACGGCAGCGCGGCCGAGCGCCTGGTGCAGGCGCAGAATGTCGCCGACTATGTCACCAGCCTCGGCGCCAGCGCCAAGGTCGTCGTGCTCGGCGATCTCAACGAATTCACCAACGAGGAATCGCTGGCGCCGCTCGACGCCGCCGGGCTCGCCGCCATGTCGCTGACCCTCGCCGCGACAGAACGCTATTCATACAATTTCGAAGGCAACGCCCAGGAACTCGACCAGGTCTATGTCAGCAGCACCCTCACCGCGGCAGCGACGCTCGACATCGTCCACGTCAATTCCGAATTCGTGACCACCGCGTCGTCGGCGTCCGACCATGACCCTTCGGTGCTCGCGCTCGACATCGCCCCCGTCGGCCCGGCGCCGTTCGCCGCCGGCGACATCGCC
>JANOCM010000429.1:0-5964 GCA_031412175.1 Alphaproteobacteria bacterium | reverse complement strand
TGCCGGCGCCCCCGATATCCAGCCGATCTCGATCGTCACCGAGATGCGGACAAGCTTCCTCGACTATGCGATGTCGGTCATCGTCGCCCGGGCGCTGCCCGATGTGCGCGATGGCCTGAAGCCTGTGCATCGCCGCATCCTGTGGGGCGCGCACGAAAGCGGCTTTACCGCCGGCAAGCCCTATCGCAAGTCGGCGCGCATCGTCGGCGACGTGATGGGTAAGTACCACCCGCACGGCGACAGCTCGATCTATGACGCGCTCGCCCGCATGACCCAGGATTGGTCGCTGCGGCTGCCGCTGATCGACGGCCAGGGCAATTTCGGCTCGATGGACCCCGATGCGCCGGCAGCGATGCGCTATACCGAGGCACGGTTGGCGCGGTCGGCCGAGGCGCTGCTCGCCGACATCGACAAGGATACCGTCGATTTCATCGCCAACTACGACGGGTCGGAGCATGAGCCCGCCGTCCTGCCGGCGCGCTTCCCCAATCTGCTCGTCAACGGCGCCGGCGGCATCGCCGTTGGCATGGCGACCAACATACCGCCGCACAATCTCGGCGAAGTCATCGATGCCGTCCGCGCCTGGCTCGACGACCAGACGATCAGCGTCGATGACCTGATGAAGCATCTCCCGGCGCCCGATTTCCCCACTGGCGCCTTCATCGTCGCGACCAGCGGTCTGCGCACCGCCTATGAGACAGGCCGCGGCACGATCATCATGCGCTCGCGCTGGATCGTCGAGGACGGCCGCGGCGACAAGCGCAGCCTGGTGCTGACCGAAATCCCCTACCAGCAGGGCAAGAATGCGCTCGTCGAAAAGATCGCCGAAGCGGTCAAAGACAAGCGCATCGAAGGCGTTTCCGACCTGCGCGACGAATCCAACCGCGAAGGCGTGCGGATCGTCATGGAGCTGAAGCGCGACGCAACCCCCGAGGTCGTGCTCAACCAGGTCTATCGCCACACCCCTGCGCAGCAGACGTTCAGCATCAACATGCTGGCGATCCGCGGCGGCCGCCCGGAGCTGATGGGTCTGCGCGACATCATCCAGGCGTTCGTGCAATTCCGCGAGGAGGTGATCACCCGGCGATCGAAGTTCGAGCTCGCCAAGGCGCGTGAACGCGCACACCTTTTGATCGGGCTCGTCGTTGCGGTTGCCAATCTCGACGAGGTTGTGCGCATCATCCGCGGCTCTGCGAGCCCGGCCGCGGCGCGCGAGACGCTGCTGGCGCGCGACTGGAATGCCGAGGAAGTGCGGCCCTATCTCGAACTCGTCGAGGCCGGCGAATTCGACGCCGATGCCGCCACCATCCGGCTAAGCGATGCCCAGGTGAAGGCCATCCTCGACCTGCGCCTGTCGAAGCTGACCGCGCTCGGCCGCGAGGAAATCGGCGACGAATTGAAGGAGCTTGCCGGCACCATCGGCGAGCTGCTTTCGATCCTCGCCGATCGCGTGAAGCTCTATGCCGTGCTGCGCGCCGAAATCGAGGAAGTCTCCGACAAATTCTCGACCAAGCGCCGGTCGGAGATCGTTGCCGCCGGCGACGACATGGAAGACGAAGACCTGATCGAGCGCGAGGACATGGTCGTCACCGTGACCCACAGCGGCTGGATCAAGCGCGTCGCGCTCGCCGAGTATCGCGCGCAAAAGCGTGGCGGCAAGGGCCGTTCCGGCATGGCGACCAAAGACGAGGACGCGATCACCAATTTGTTCGTGACCAGCACGCACAACCCGGTGCTGTTCTTCTCAAGCGCCGGCAAGGTCTATCGGCAGAAGGTCTGGCGCCTGCCGGTCGGCAGCCCGCAGGCCAAGGGCCGGTCGCTGAACAATTTGCTGCCGCTCGGCGAGGGCGAGACAATCACGACGGTGCTGCCGCTGCCCGAGGACGAGGCCGAATGGGGCCGGCTGCACGTCATGTTCGCGACGGCGAAAGGCAGCGTCCGCCGCAATGCGATGGATGCATTCACCAACGTGCCGACGGCGGGCAAGCTCGCCATCCGTTTCGAAGATGGCGATGATGACCGGCTGATCGCGGTGGCGCTGTGCGACGAGGCCGATGACGTGTTCCTCGCGGCGCGCAGCGGCAAGGCGATCCGTTTCCCGGTCGACGATGTCCGCGAATTCGTCTCGCGGACGTCGACAGGCGTTCGCGGCATGACGCTCGCCAAGGGTGACGAGGTCATTTCGATGTCGATCCTCAAGGCGTTTCCTGCGACGCCACAGGAGCGTGAGGACTATCTCAAGGCCGCACCGTGGAAATCCGAGCCCGGCGAACGCGCATTGTCCGAAACCCGCATGGGCCAGTTCGCTGCCGGCGAGGAATTCATCCTCACCGTCACCGCCAATGGCTATGGCAAGCGGTCGTCGGCATTCGAATATCGGCTGTCGGGCCGCGGCGGGCAGGGCATCCGCAACATCGGCGAAAGCGACCGCAACGGCGATGTCGTCGCCAGCTTCACTGCGCGTGACGGCGACCAGCTGATGCTCGTCACCGACCAGGCCAAGCTGATCCGCACCATGGTCGGCCAGGTTGGCATCAAGGGCCGCTCGACATTGGGCGTCACGCTGTTCGACGTCGCCGATGGCGAGCATGTCGTGTCGGCGGCACTGATCCCGGCGGAGGACGATGCGACGGATGACGAGGCGGCCGACGTGACGCCCGACGACGAAACCCCGACCACCGAGGAATAATCCGTTACCCCGGCGAAGGCCGGGGCCCATAAACCACGAGCTATGGCACGGATGCACCCATGCCGCCGCGCTTGCGGTGTATGGGCCCCGGCCTTCGCCGGGGTGACAGTGCTTTACGCCCGATACCGCACCAGCCGCCACAGGTAGATCGCGACCAGCCCGCCCACTACCACCGTCGAACCTGGCGACGCCCAGCGCGCCACCTCTGCATAGCGCGCCTCGAGCAGATAGCCCGCCGACATCAGCAGGCTTGTCCAGATGAAGCTGCCCAGCCCCGACAGCAGCAGGAACCGCCCGACCGGCATGTGCGCAATGCCGGCAGGAACCGAGACGACCGACCGGATCGCCGGCACCATGCGGCCGAACAGCACGACGAAGCCGCCGTGGCGCGCGAACCAGGCATTGCCGCGATCGATGTCGGCCGGGTGCAGCGTCAGCCAGCGACCGTGGCGCGCTGCCAGTTGGCGCGTGCGATCGAGCCCGATGGCACGGCCGAGCGCATACCAGAACAAGGCACCGGCGAGCGACCCCAGCGTGCCGGCGGCGATCACCCCGGGCAGGCTGAGCGTGCCGCGCGCCGCGACGAACCCGGCCATCGGCATGAAGACTTCGGATGGCAGCGGCGGAAAAATGGTTTCGATGAAGGTCAGCAGGATGATACCGGCATAGCCGCCATGCTCGATGAGTTCACTCAGGGCTTCGATCATCGCTCCGCCGTCGCGATGCCGAAAAAGATCAGGAACTGCCCCAGATAATAGCTGTACCAGACCAGCAGGCCGTGGATCGCGGCGTTGCCGACCAGTGATCCGCCCAGCCGCATGATCAGCAGCGTGTCGGACACGACGAACAGCAGCACACCCAAGCCCACCCAGCGGGGCGCAAAGCGGCTGAGCAGCGCCGCCGTCGCCATGCCGCACAGCAGCACCGAATAGAGCATCAGCGCGCCAACGTGGGCGCCGGTCGGCATCACCAGCATCGGCATCGCCAGCCCATAGCCGATCAGAGCCAGCGCGGCGATACGGTCGGGCACACCAAGCCCTGCCCGGCGCTGGCGCATGTAAAAGGCGATGGCGATGCAATGGCCGATGGCAAAGGCACCGGCGCCGACAAAGAACAGCCCGGGAATTTCAAGCAGGACATCGCCCAGCGCCCCCGCCGCCATGATCGCCGCCAGCCAGCGCCGGCCGGGCACCAACCACGCCGCCAGCACCAGTGCCGCGACGCCGGTTCCCTTGGCCACCAGGTCGGCGGCCGTGCCGAATCGGCCATCGACAAGCGGATAACCGAGCCCTGCCAGCAGCGACAGCGCCACCAGGCCGTTGACGCCAGGGTGGACAAATGGCGCAATTCGGCGGGGAATTATGGTGGACATCCGGCCAGCCATGCCCTTGAATCTTTCGCTTCGCAACGCCGCCGTTTCTATGTATGGGGCGAAACGCGCGGGGACTGCGCGGACTTTTTGACGGAGAATTTTAAGATGAAGACTGCTCTGACGCTGGCGGCTGTGGCCAGCCTCGGCCTGCTCGCTGCTTGCGGCGAGAAGGCTGCTGAAACGACCACGTCGACCACCACGACCGAAGTCACCTCGACCACCGAAACCATGTCGACGACCGACACGACTTCGGCTGCCGATGCAATGGCGACCGCTCCGGCCGCTGATGCCATGGCCGCTGGCGCCGATGCCACCAGCACCGCCGCCGCCGCTGGCGCCGATGCCGTGACCGACGCCGCTTCTGCTGGCGCCGACAAGGCTGCCGATGCCGTCAAGGCCGGCGCCGACAAGGCTGCCGATGCTGCCAAGGACGCGATGAAGAAGTAAGCATCGCTTTACTGCGATACGAAACGAATTGATCGAAAGGCCGGCACCGGAAACGGGGCTGGCCTTTTTCGTTGGTGAGTGCCGTTCGTTCAATGCCGGTTCACCGCCATTGCCGCATGTTCGGCCCGGCAATGCGGATCCGAAAGCCATCGCAGATGTTGACCGCTGGTGCGGCAATGGCCTAGCCGATGCACAATCATTCTGGGAGGTTTGACCAATGACGATGTTGACGCGCGGCCTCGCCGCAGCCCTGCTGGCCGGTGCAGCCCTGGCCGCAGCTCCGGTGCTCGCCAAGGATCCGCCGGCGCCGGCCGCCCCCAAGCCGCCGAAACTGTCGAAGCCCTATGCCACCGTGCTGACGGCGGCGCAGAAGCTGATGCAGGCGGGTGACAATGCCGGCGGGCTGGCCAAGCTAGCCGAGCTCGACGCCGTGCCGCCGACCGCCGAGGACGACGCCTATCTGACGCTGTCGTTGAAGCTGAACGCCGGCATCGGCCTCAAGGACAATGCGCTTATCGAACAGACGCTGTCGAAGATGCTGGCCACCGGCAAGGTGCCCGCCGCCGACCAGGGCAAATTCTACAAGACCGTCGGATCGCTGGCGCTCAATCGCAAGGACTACAACGCCGCCACTGTCGCTTTCGAACAGCTCGTCAAGCTCAACCCCGCCGACGGTGAATCGCAGGTGGCGCTGGCCGAACTTTATGGTGCGCAGAAGCAGACCGGCAAGGCGGTCGCCACGCTGACGACAGCGATCGAGGCGCAAAAGGCCGCCGGCCAGCCGGTGCCGGAAGCCTGGTATCGCCGCGCACTTGCCTTTGCCTATGATGGCAAGCAGGTTGCACAACTGCAGCCGGCGGCGCTGGCGCTGGTCAGGGCCTATCCCAATGCGGTCAACTGGCGCGACGTGCTGGTCATCACCCGCGACAGCTTCCAGCTCGACGACCAGGGCTCGCTCGATTTCATGCGGCTGCAGGCGGCGACAAATTCGCTCAACGGCGAGCGCGATTTCGTCGAATATGCCGACACGGCGCTCGGCCGTGGTTTCCCGGGCGAGGCGCAATATGCCGTCAACGAAGGCCTGAAGAAGAATATGCTCGTTGCCAGCAAGCCGCTGGTCGCCGAACTGAAAAAGAGCGCTGATTCCAAGGTGCCCGCCGACAAGGCGGCGCTGCCGGGCCTCGAAAAGGAAATCAAGGGCAACGCCAAGCTCGCGCTGGCCACCGGCGATGCCTACTACGGCTATGGCGATTTCGCCAAGGCGGCGACGCTGTACAAGCAGGCGGTCGGTGCGCCGGTCGTCGACCAGGCGACAGCGAACCTGCGCCTCGGCATGGCGCTGGCGCGATCGGGCGACAAGGCCGGTGCGACGGCGGCGCTGCAGGCGGTCAAGGGTGGGCCGCGGGAAGTGCTGGCGCAATATTGGCTGGTGTTTGTCGGCGCATGAGCCGCGCGC
>JANOCM010000428.1:0-1775 GCA_031412175.1 Alphaproteobacteria bacterium | reverse complement strand
GGCTGACGCGGGCCAAGCGCGCCGATCGCGCCGTCACCGTCCGCGGGCTGGCCGAGCGCGATGTCACCGCCGATCTGGCGACCTGGACGATCAGCACCTCGGCTGTCGGCAGCGAATTGCCGCTGCTGCAGGCCAAGGCCGACGATGACGGCAACCGCGTCACCGCATTCTTGAAGGCGCAGGGTTTCGGCGACGACGAGATCGAGTCCGGCGGCATCAGCGTCAACCAGTATGAATCGAACGGCCGCACCAACATCACCATCCGCCGCCGCGTCCAGCTGCGCACCACCAAGGTCCGCGCAGCGCGCGCCGCCTATGCCCGCCAGGCCGAACTGATGCGCCAGGGTGTCGTTTTCGATTCGGACGCCGGCGGCATGGTCCACAGCTTCACCAAGCTCAACAGCGTCAAACCGGCGATGATTGCCGCCGCGACCAAAAACGCCCGCGAGGGTGCTGAGCAGTTCGCCAAGGATTCGGGCACCAGCGTCGGCGACATCCGCCAGGCAACACAGGGCTATTTCTCGATCATCCCGCGTGACGGCGACAACAGCGGTGCCACCGCCAGCGCCAGCCCGTTCCAGAAGGTGCGGGTGGTAACGACGGTCGATTTCTACCTGCAGTAAACTCAGTTGCCGGTCAGCGCAGCCTGCGCGGCTTTGCCGGCCACCGAATCCGGATCAGCGACGATGGCCGCCTGCCAGGCCGTGCGCGCCAGCTGGTCGTTGCCCTGCGCCGCGGCGATATTGCCGGCTTCGAACTGCACATCGGCGCTTTCGGGATTCTGTTGCGCCGCCTGCAGGATTGCGGCTTCGGCGGTCTTGAAATCGCCCATGCGGCGGGCCAGCGTTGCCTTGAGCAGCCAGCCCCATTCGACTTGCGGGTCGAGTTTTGTCGCCGTGTCGAGATCGGCCGCCGCCTCGGCATTGCGCGTCAGGTCGACAAGCGCTTCGGCGCGGTCAACGCGCAACTGCGCCTCGGCCTTGCCGCCGCCGGCCAGCGGGATCGCCGCGTCGATATAGGTCACCGCCGCCGCCGGCTGTTCGGCGAGCATCGCGGTTGCCGCTGCCTGGCCCCAGATCGTCGCGGCCTGGCCATCGCCGGCCTGTTCGGAGGCCCGGGCGGCGCGCTCGAAGCTTTTCAGCGCCGCCGGCCAGTCCTTGCGCGCCGCCTCGGCGAGCGCTTGGCAGTGCAGCGCCGGCACCCCGCCATTTTCGATGCGCCAGGCCTGGGCGACCGCGATGGCACGGCCGGGATCGGCCTTCACCTGTGCGAGGCAGGCATTGTAGCGGCTGCGGTCGCTGGCCAACGGCGCGGCCAGCGCCGGGGCGGCAACCAACAGCGCCAGCAACGGAACGGCAAGTTTCATGCGACACCTTCATGCAGGTCGCCGACGATCCGCAGCAGCATGGCGATATCCTGCGGCCGCGACAGGCGATGGTCGCCATCCTTGACCAGGGTCACCTGAACGTCGGCGGAACGCAGGCGTTCGGCAGTATCGAGCGATAGCGCCCAGGGCACGGCATCGTCGCATTGGCCGTGCAGCAGCCGTACCGGCGCGGTGATGGCAATCTCGCCGCCAAGCAGCCGCTGCGCCGGGGCGTCGTCGATCAGCGCGCGTGAATAGCGATAGCCGGCGGGATCATAGTCGCTGGGCCGCGCGAACCAGCCCTGCGCCGCCAACGCGTCGCGATCCGCGGCGGTTATGCCAAGGCCCCAATCGGTGAAATCGGGCGCGGCAGCGATGCCGACCAGCCCGGCGAGCCGGTCGCCGAGCG
>JANOCM010000427.1:0-2153 GCA_031412175.1 Alphaproteobacteria bacterium | reverse complement strand
CCGGTGATCGTCGATGCGCCGACGTCGCGCGCCGACCTGGCGTTTCTTGCCGGCCACGACGACGATCCGTTTGCACGCTGGGAAGCGATGCAGCGGCTGGCGCTTGACGTGCTGGCCACCGACGACGACCCGGCGGAACTCGTTGCTGCCGTTGCCGCGACGCTCGCCGACGGTGCTGCCGGGCGGCTCGAAGCGGCCTTTGTCGGCGAGGCGGTGCTGCTGCCGACCGAAAGTTTCATCGGCGACCAGGCGCGAACCGTCGATGTCGAAGGCATTCACCGCCGCCGCGAAACCGCCCGGCTGGCCATCGCCACCGCGCTCGAGCCGCAATGGTGGGACGCCTGGCGCCGCCACAGCGGCAGCGGCACGGCGCTGACACCGGAGGCCAAGGGTGCCCGCCGGCTCGCCAATGTCGCGCTCGCCTATCTGGTAACCGCAGGGTCGAACGCAGCGATCGCTGCTGCGAAATCGCAATATGACAGCGCCGCAACGATGACCGACCGGATGGGCGCGCTGACCGCGCTGATCAACACCGACAGCGCCGAACGCGACGCGTGCCTCGCCGATTTCCATGCGCGCTTTGCCGGCAACAACGATGTCATCGACAAATGGTTTACCGTCCAGGCGCTGGCGACGCGCGCCGATACCGTGGCGCGGGTGCGGGCGCTGCTCGACCATCCGGATTTCAGCATCACCAACCCCAACCGCCTGCGTTCGCTGGTCGGCGCATTCGGTGCCAACCAGCGGCATTTCCACAGCGGTGACGGCGCCGGCTATGCGTTGCTGGCCGACCAGCTGCTCGCCGTCGATCGCGTCAATCCGCAATCGGCGGCGCGGCTGGCGGTGCCGCTGGGCCGCTGGCGGCGCTTCGATGCCGCCCGCGGCGCGATGATGCGCCAGCAGCTCGAACGCATCGTGGCGACGGCGGGGGTGAGCAAGGACGTGCTCGAAATGGCGTCGCGCGCGCTGGCGTGAGTGTTTCGAGTGTCATCCCGGCGCAGGCCGGGACCCATCAACCACAGGTTTGGCAACCGACGTGCACGACCACCACGCTTGTGGTGTATGGGTCCCGGTCTGCGCCGGGATGACTGACTGATAAAATGCCACTACCGCTGTTCCACCACCCCGACTATGTCGCTGCGCTGCCCGCCGGCCACAGCTTCCCGATGTCGAAATATGCGCTGCTGCTCGATGCGCTCGCCGAGGCTGGCCAGCCCGTCGCCATCACCGCCGCGCCGCCGATGCCGCGGGAATGGCTGGAGGCGGTGCACGATCCCGACTATGTCGCCGCGGTGCTGTCGGCCTCCGTGCCAGCCGTCCGCGAACGCCGCATCGGCTTTCCGGTGACGCCAGACGTCGCACGCCGCACCCTGGCAGTCGCCGGCGGCACCCACGCCGCCGCCTTGCACGCGCTGCGTCACGGCTACGCCGCCAATGGCGCCGGCGGCAGCCACCATGCTCTGCCCGATGGCGGCGCCGGCTATTGCGTCACCAATGATCTCGCCATCGCCGCCAACCGGCTGGTCGCCGAAGGCGCCGCGCGCCGCGTCCTGATCGTCGATCTCGACGTCCACCAGGGCGATGGCACCGCGGTGATCTTTGCCGGGCGCAGCGACGTTATCACCTTTTCGATGCACGCTGCGCGCAACTTCCCTGTGCGCAAGGCGCGCAGTTTCCGCGATGTCGAGCTGCCCGATGGCATCGGCGACGTCGACTATCTCGCGATCCTCGCCGCCGAATTGCCGGCGTTGCTCGATCTCCGCCCCGATCTGGTGCTGTTCCAGGCCGGCGTCGATCCGCACGCCGATGATCGGCTGGGCCGGCTGGCGCTGAGCGACGCCGGGCTGGCGACGCGCGACGCGCTGGTGGTGCGCGAGACGCGCGCGCGCGGCATTGCCATCGCCTCGACGCTGGGCGGCGGCTATGCGACCGATCGCATGGCGGTGGCGCGTCGCCACGCCGCCGGATTGGTGGCGCAATGGACCGCGGCGAGGGATTTCGCGCCAGTCAGCGTATGATCGGCATTGATGAGCATCCAGCCTGTCCCGCCACCTGCCGTGCCGGCCAGCCCGCTACCCGGGCTGATGACGCGCGTGACGGCGGGCGACACGGCGGCGTTCAACGCGTTGGCGCGGGCGCTGCAGGGGCCGGGG
>JANOCM010000426.1:0-1680 GCA_031412175.1 Alphaproteobacteria bacterium | reverse complement strand
GACAAGGATCTCGACCTGCTTGAGGTCGAGCGAGCCGCGCTCGACGAGGTCGAGCAGCCGGCCCGGCGTCGCCACGACGACATCGACACCGTGGCTCATGGCGCGTTCCTGGCGCGGGATCGGCACGCCGCCGAACACCGTCGTCACCGACAGTTTCATGTATTTGCCATAGTCGGTGAACGACTGGGCGATTTGCGAGACAAGCTCACGCGTCGGCGCCAGCACCAGCGCGCGGGTGGCGTATTTCAGGCGGTGCTTGGGGTTGGCGGTCAGGCGGTGCAGCATCGGCAGCGCGAACGCCGCGGTCTTGCCGGTGCCGGTCTGGGCGATGCCGCAAATATCGCGGCCTTCCATCACCGGCGGAATCGCCTGCACCTGGATCGGGGTGGGCTCGGTATAGCCCTTGTCGGCGAGTGCACGCGACAGGGGTTCGGCAAGGCCGAAATCAGCAAAATAGGTCATGGTTGGTCTCTGGATATTGGTCACGCGATGAATTCGCGTGGCTGCCGGTGTCCTTCGAAGGCGGCCGGACGAGCGGGTTTTGACAACCCGCGTGACGAGGGTGGCCCTGGGGGCTGGCCTCTGAACATCCGGGTCTGGAGCAAGATTGCTCGATCACGCACCCGGCGTTGGCAGCGGCATTGCCGCGCTGAAGCCAACGGGCGTATCGTTGCTGCGACGCAAAAAGTCAAGCGGTGTGCCGTTGCGGTCAGTGGAGGCCTGGTATTGCTGTCCGGGCAGAACTGTCACAAATGCGTCATGCGGGACGTCTAGGGCAACAACGCCGGGGGTAACCGAACAATCGGATGCAAGTGCAGTTGAAACGACCGGCGATGGCGTGGCCTTGGCCCAGCACGCGGGAGCAAGTGCCCGAGGCCGGGTTGCGCCTGCTCGAATGGCTGGCGCTGGCGCTGCTTGCCGCCATGCTGGCGCGGCTCGTCTGGGCGGTGGTGACGCCGGTGACGCCGCTGGGCGACTGGCAGCCACCAGCGCTGGCGGCGGCTCGCATCGACCGCAGCATCATCGGCAGCTTCGATCCGTTCTTTCGCCAACAGGTCGACGACGGTGCCGCGACGGTATCGAGCGGCGGGATGACGCTTGTCGGGACGCGCGTCGACACGGTGTCGGGGCGCGGTTCGGCGATCATCACCACTGGCGACGGCGTGCAGGCGAGCTTCCTTGTCGGCGAAACCGTCCAGCCCGGTGTTACGTTGCGCGCCGTCGCCTTCGATTCGGTCACGCTCGACCGCGGCGGCACGCCCGAAAAACTGTTCCTCGACCAGTCCGCCGTGACCGCGCCGGTGACCCCCGAAAGCGCCGGCATCGCCACCGGTGCCACCGCGCCCCGCCTGGCCGCCGATGTGCAGGTCACACCGCGGCTGCAGGGCAGTACCATCACCGGCTATGTGCTGACCCCAAAGGGCTCGGGCTCTGCCTTTGCCGCCGCCGGGCTTGAGCCCGGCGACGTGCTGGTCAGCGTCGATGGCGCTTCGGTGACCAGCCTTGGCGACCCGGCGACGCTGGCCCGGCAGCTCGACGCCGGCGGCATCGAGATCGGCGTCGAACGTGGTGGCCGTATCGTCAAATTGCGGATCGATGGACTGACATGAAGCTGAATCCGCGATCCTTGCTGGCCGTTCTGCTGCTCAACGCGATGGGCGTGTCTGGCGTCGCCGCGCA
>JANOCM010000425.1:0-1794 GCA_031412175.1 Alphaproteobacteria bacterium | reverse complement strand
CGCGCGGCGACGCTGGCATAATCGAAGCCCAGCCGCGCCATGACGCCGGGGCGAAAGCCCTCGACCAGCACATCGGCTTCGGCAATCAGCGCCCAGAGCGCCGCGACGCCGGCGGGCGATTTCAGGTCGAGCGTCACCGCGCGCTTGCCGCGGTTGAGGTTGCGGAACCAGACGCTGTGCCCGGCCTCGAATGGCCCCTGCTGGCGCGCCGGGTCGCCGGCCGGCGGCTCGACCTTGGTGACGCTGGCACCCTGGTCGGCCATCATCACCGTCAGCATCGGCCCCGGCAGAAATTGCGACAGGTCGACGACGCGGATGCCGTCCAATTTGCCCATCAGATGGTGCCGGCGGCTTTCAAGGCAGCGGCAGCCTCCGCGTCGATGCCGATTTCGGCGAGCAGGTCGGCGGTGTCGGCCCCCAGCGCCGGCCCGGCGCGATTGGGCAGGCGCTCACCATCGATGCGGATCGGATTGGCGAGGATGCGCATCGGGCCGGTGCCGTGCGGCACTTCGGTGACCATGCCGTTGGCCGCCATCCACGGGCTGTCGAGCGCTTCGGCAAGGCTGTTGACAGCGGCGACCGGCACCTTGCCGCCGAGCAGCGCGACCCAATGCGCGGTCGGCTGCAGCACCGTCACCGCCTCGATCAGCGCCACCAGCGCGTCGCGATTGGCGTGGCGATCGGGGTTGGTGCGAAAGCGCGGATCGTCCTTCAAGGCGCCCAGGCCGAGCTCATCGGCGAAGCGCGTCCAGAATTTGGGCAGCTGCGCCATGACGAACAGCCAACCGTCGGCGGTGCGGATCAACTGCGACGGCACCACCGCCGGATGCGCCGACCGCGAGGTGCGCCCGATGTCATGGCCCTGGTTGAGATACCAGAGCGCTGGATAGCTGGTCTGGTGTAAGGCCGCATCGAGCAGGCTGATATCGAGGTCGCGGCCCTGCCCCGTGACGCGCGCATCGATGATGCCGGCGAGCGTTGCGGTCGCCAGCATGGTGCCGGTGATGTAATCGACCATGGACAACCCGAACCGCGTCGGCGGCGCATCGGGCTCGCCGGTGACGCTGAGGAACCCGGCTTCGGCCTGCATCAGATAGTCATAGCCCGGCCAGGCGGCACGTTCATTGTCGCGGCCATAGGCCGAGGCGTGGACGCAGACGATGGCGGGGTTGGTCGGCGCCAGCGCCGCGTAATCGATGCCGAGCACAACTGCCTGGTCGCCGCGGGCGTTGTTGGTGACGGCATCGGCGGTCTTGACCAGCCGGTGCAGGATGTCCTGGCCGGCGGCGGATTTCAGATCGAGGGTCAGCGAGCGCTTGTTGAGGTTGAAGGTCTGGAAGAACAGGCTGTCGTCGGCCCCGAGGAAATACGGTCCGGTGGCGCGCGACGAATCGCCCCCCTGCGGCGGCTCGATCTTGATGACCTCGGCACCCAACTGCGCCAGGAACATCGTGCCATAGGGGCCGGCGCCATATTGCTCGACGCTGAGGATGCGGGTGCCGGTGAGGGGCAGGTGCATGGCTAACCCTCGTCTTCCCCTCTCCCGCCAGGGAGAGGGAGGGGCCCGCCGCGCAGCGGTGGGAGGGTGAGGGCGGCCAGGATCTGGCGTTGGACACTGTCGAGATCGGTCAGCACTTCGCGATTCCAGAAACCTAGAACGCGATAGCCCCTTGTTGCCAGGAAACGGCTTCTTGCCTCGTCCTTGGCCCGATCGGCGTCATGCTGGCTGCCATCGACTTCGATGATCAGCCGCGCGGCGGCACAGGCAAAATCGGCGTAGTAAGGTTCGATCAC
>JANOCM010000424.1:0-1866 GCA_031412175.1 Alphaproteobacteria bacterium | reverse complement strand
GCCAGCCGAGCGGGGTGGGGGTTCGCCAGCATCGACGCGAGCAACCCCCACCCCGCTCGCGTTCCGCGAGTCGCCCTCCCCGCAGGGGGGAGGGAGAAACGGCTGGATGCCCCGCACCCTGTCCTACACGCCGGCAATGCTGCTATGCTGGCCGGGTCTTTCGCTCTTTGACATTGCAGGCAAGATTCAGGCTTTCGCGGCGGGGGAAGCCGACTGCGCAAAAACTGCCGAAACGGTAAACTTCGTCAACTTCCAGATTTGGGCGCTGCGTGGTTATTCGTTAGATAGCGCAATAAAATCAATTCAATAGCTTCAAGTCCGGTCGCGCAGCGCGGCCAGCGCCGCCGGGGTGTCGATATCGTCGAGAACGGCGTCGCTCGGGGCCGGGACTTCGGCCAATACCACGGCGTCGGCGAGCACCGCCTTGCCGCCGACGTCGCCGTCGAGCGCCATCAGCCGGGCGAAGTGGCGGCGGCTCCAGCGCACCGGGTTGCCGCGCTTGCCGTCCCAGACCGGCAGCGCGACATCGCCGGGGGCGGCGGCGAGCGCGGCGAGCAGGTCCGGTTCGACGCGCGGCATGTCACCGAGGCAGACGAGCGCGGCGCTCCAGGCGGGCGGCACTGCGGCGATGCCGGCGCGCAAGGATCGGCTGAGGCCGGCTTCGTAATCGTCGGCGGTGACATAATGCGCCGGACGGTCGCCAAGGGCAGCGCGGACTTCGGCAGCGCGGGCGCCGAGGACGACGACGGGCGGCGGTAGCCCGGCGGCGGCGATGGCATCGGCGACATGGGCGACCAGCGGCTTGCCGCGCCAGTCGGCGAGCAATTTGTGCTCGGCGCCCATGCGGCTCGAGCGGCCGGCGGCGAGGATGATGGCGCCGACCGGGCCGGGCTGTTCGAGGCTGGTGCCAACGCCGCGGGGTTCGGGGCGCTCGGCTTCGGGGAGGAGGCCGCCGGCGCCCATCATGGCGATATCGCCGCTAGTGACGGCCTGGCCGGCGACGAGGCGTTCGAGGACGATATCGAAGCCATTGCGTTTCGGCGAGCGCGCGCAGCCGGGCAGGCCGATGACGGGGCGGTCGTCGAGGCTGCCAAGACAGAGCAGATTGCCCGGATCGACCGGCATGCCGAGCCGTTCGACCCGGCCGCCGGCGGCGACGATGGCGGCGGGGATGACGTCGCCGCGATCGACGGTGGCGGAGGCGCCGACGACGAGGAGGATATCGGCATCGGCAGTGGTCAGCGCGGCGGCGAGGCTGGCCTCGTCGTGGCGGCAGGTCGGCAATTCGGTGAAGCGGCAGCCGAGCGCTTCGACCCGATCGCGGGTGACGCGGGCGGTCTTGGCGAGGCCCTTGGCGCTGGTGCCGGCGAGCGTCGTGGCGACCAGCGCGATGTGCAGCGGGCGGAACGGCGCCAGCACGATCGGCACAGCAGCGGTGGTGGCGGCGGCAAGCGTCTCGGCGGTGACGGCGTAGCGGATGATCTTCACCGTCGCGACGATCTCGCCGGCGGCGACGCGGACGCCGGGGGCCAGGGTGGCGAGGGTCAGCGCCTCGTCGACGGCGTTGATCGCGGTAACGGCGGCGGCGTCGATGGCGACGATGCCGGCGGCGCGCGCGGCGAGATTGGCGCGGCCATGCGCGGCGGGCAGGGCGGAGATGCCGGGGCCGGCAAGCGCGGCGGCGAGCGCGGCGGCGGCGGCGTCCTCGCCGATGTCGGTGGCGCCGGGGCGGGCGATCGTCAGCGTTGCGATGCCGGCGGCGGCGGCGGCGGCAATATCGACGGCGGAGAGGGTGCGGCCCTTGGCCCAGCGCGCCGCGCCGACGAGCAACGAATGGGCGAGGATGGCGCCTTCGGCGGCTGCAGT
>JANOCM010000423.1:0-1643 GCA_031412175.1 Alphaproteobacteria bacterium | reverse complement strand
GAAGCGGCGCCGTTGTTCCCGTGAGCGAAGCGACCGGCCCGAAATGATCGAGACGCCGCGCCTGTTGCTGCGCGGCTGGCGTGACAGCGATCGCGCGCCGTTCGCCGAAATGAACGCCGATCCGGCAGTGCGCGAGCATCTAGGGCCACTGCAGACCCGCGCCGAAACCGACGACGCTATCGACCGGCTGATGGCGGTGCAGGCCGAACACGGCCACACATTCTGGGCGATCGAGCGCCGCGAGGATGGCCGGTTCCTCGGCTTTTGCGGGTTGAAGATTGCTCCCGACGGCATCCCCAGCCTCGAAGGCGCGATCGAGATCGGCTGGCGGCTGCGGCGCGACGCCTGGGGAGCCGGCTATGCGCGCGAGGCGGCCACGGCGAGCCTCGACTGGGGGTTCGCCACCCTGCCCGTCGATCGCATCATCGCCATCACTACGCCGGGCAACACCCGCAGCTGGGGGCTGATGCTCCGGCTCGGCATGGTCCGCCGCGACGACCTCGATTTCGCGCATCCAGCGGTCACGCCCGATGATCCGCTCAGCGCGCACATCACCTATGAAATCCGCCGGTCATGACCTCGTACCGATTTGGCGATGTGATGCCGCAGGTCGCGGCATCGGCGTTCATCGCCCCCGGGGCGCGCCTGATCGGCGATGTCACCATCGGCGAAGATTCGTCGATCTGGTACAATTGCGTGCTGCGCGGCGATGTCGAGCGCATCATCATCGGCGCACGCAGCAACGTCCAGGATGGCAGCGTCATCCATGTCAGCGGCGCCCGCGACGGGCCCGGTCTGCCGACGGTGATCGGCGACGACGTGCTGGTCGGCCATATGGTGATGTTGCACGCCTGCCGCATCGAAAACCACGGCTTCATCGGGTTGGGATCGATCGTCATGGACGGCTGTGTCGTCCACGAAGGCGGCATGCTCGCCGCCGGCGCGCTGCTGACGCCGGGCAAGGCGATCGGCGCCGGCGAACTATGGGCCGGACGGCCGGCGAAATTCCTGCGTGTGCTGACCGATGAGGAGGTCAAGCGGAACCGATATGGTGCGTCGGGCTATGTGCGGCTGGCGCGGATGCATAAGGCGTCGCTGTAAAGCGCGTTGGGCGACGGCAGTGCGCACTACTCCCTCCCCCTTGCGGGGAGGGCGACTCGCGGGACGCGCGCGGGGTGGGGGTTGCCAGCGCTGAAACATGTGAACCCCCACCCCGCTCGGCTGGGGCCGAGTCGCCCTCCCCGCAAGGGGGAGGGAGCTAGTTCGGCCACGTCGCCGCCTGCGCCGCCACCCAGGCGATCCACGCATCATCCTTGGCTATCGCGGTGTCGGCGGCTTCGGCCGCGGCTGCGGCAGTGTCGAAAGATACCCACCCCGCGGCCGCGCAAGCGGCGTCGCCAGTGCCGGCGGCGGTGGCGGGAACCACAGCTGCGGCATCCGCGCCGGAGCGACCGCGATCGGCGCGATCCGCGGCCCAGCGCAACCGCAGATCAGCATAGCGGCGAGCCAGATCGGTGTTTTTGGCAAGCAGTGCATCATCGGTCCCTTTCGAAATGCCGGCCTGGGCAGTTGCAAGCCTT
The DNA here is from genome assembly GCA_031412175.1 of Alphaproteobacteria bacterium. GTDB lineage: Bacteria > Pseudomonadota > Alphaproteobacteria > Sphingomonadales > Sphingomonadaceae > Sandarakinorhabdus. Next base: position 63 of record JANOCM010000423.1, on the reverse strand, counting down.
GCCACGATCCGCGCCTGCGCTGTCGCTGCGGCGGCGCTGGCGGCGGCGACCCGGCCGCGATCG
>JANOCM010000422.1:0-2050 GCA_031412175.1 Alphaproteobacteria bacterium | reverse complement strand
CGACGTTGTCATCGCACCGGATTCGCAGGGCCTGAAGCGCAAGCTGGCGGAGTTGATGCCAACCGAAGCCATCGGTGTCGTGGCGTCGAATGACTCGCTCGTGCTCGAAGGCAAGGTCAGCAGCGCTGCCGCCGCTGACCGGGCCATGACGATCGCCGAAACCTTCTCACCCAAGAAATCACTGAACATGATGTCGGTGGGATCGCCGCAACAGGTGCTCCTCGAAGTGCGCTTCGCCGAAATGTCGCGCGGCACAGTCAAGGAACTGGGCATCAACAATGTCTCGTTCTTCAATGGCACGGGCGCTGGCCAGATCCTGTCGCCCGGCTCCGGCAATACATCTAGCCCGTTCAGTGCCGCGTTCAACTTCCCGGGTGGAATCAGTTTCCAGATCGATGCTCTTGAAAGCAAAGGGCTGGTTCGCACGCTGGCCCAGCCCAATCTGATGACGCTGTCGGGCGAGACATCGAGTTTCCTCGCCGGCGGCGAATTTCCGGTGCCGTCGCAGGTCGCCCAGAACGGCCAAGTCGCGATCGAATTCAAGCAATTCGGGGTCAGCCTAGCGTTCACTCCGACCGTGTTGCAGGACGGGCTGATCAACCTGCTGGTCGCTCCGGAAGTCAGCTCGCTCGATCCGGGGGCCGGCATCTCGCTCGGCGGCATCCAGATTCCAGGGCTGAAGACCCGCCGTGCCAAGACCGTCGTGGAGCTGCGCGACGGTGAATCACTGGCGATCGCCGGGCTGATCCAGTCGGATTTTGCCGATACCATCAACGCCGTGCCGCTGCTCGGCAAGGTGCCGATCATCGGCATGCTGTTCCGCTCGACGTCGTTCCGCAAGCAGGAAACCGAGCTGGTGATGATCGTCACGCCGCGCATCGTGCGCCCGGTGCCCGCCGGCAGCCTGGCGGTGCCCACCGACCGCGTTCTCATCCCGGATGACGCCGCCATCTTTATCAACGGCGCCATCGAAAAAACCGTCCCGCAGCCAAGGCTGGCGCCGATGCCCGGTGTCAACATGTCTAAGCCGGGCGGCGTCGCTGGCGACTTTGGTCATATCGTGAGGTGAGCATGACACGTCCAAAGCCAGTATTGCTGATCTCGATCCTGCTCGGCGCCTGCGCGACCGATCCCCAGATCGGCGCCGCGGTCACCAACAATATCGCGGCGCAGACGGTCGATCTCAATCCGCAATATGCCGGCGTTCCGATGGAAGGCAGCAACGGCGAGCGGTCGGTCAACGCCTATCGCCGTTATCTAAAGGGCGTCGTGGCGCCCCTCGTTAAAGCGGAAGCCCAAAAGGCTATCCCGACAATGGCTGGCGGTGCGCCGCAGCAATGATGCCGCATTGAAGTTGGAATGATAATGCCGATGGTGCCGTTATTGGCGAAGTGAGACATACCGGAGAAGCATTGTGTTAGGTCGTACTACGACCCCTGCGCGCGATAAACCGCTGGAGCCCGAGGGCTCGGCTCTCCGAGTCACGATCGTGCTCGACCCGGAAACCGCAGCGTTGCTCGATGAAGCGCGCCTTGCGCTGCCCGATACACTTGTGCGCATCTTTCCCGGCACGCTCGCCAGCTATGCCAGCAACGGCCCGGTGGTGCGGGCCACTGACGTGCTGATCGCCCAGTTCGATGCCGACAATCCGCGCGAATTCGAAGAGTTCGAACGCTTCGTGCAAGCCCACAAGAGCCATTTGCCGGTCATCGCCGCCGTCCGCGGCTTGACGGTGGCGCTGACGCGCAAGGTGCTGCGTTCCGAGGCGATCGACGTGCTGCCGATACCGTTCACACCTGACGAATTGCACCAGGCGATCGAAACCGGCCGCCACAAGATGCTCGAGGTCCAGCCGCAGGAACGCGTGCGCGGCGGCCGGGTTATCACCTTCCTCGGCGCACTCGGCGGTGTCGGCACCACCGCCGTCGCCACCCAGGCCGCGCTGATCTGGGCACCAACGCAAAGCGTCTGCCTCATCGATCTCGATCTGCAGTTCGGCAATGCGGCGCTGTATCTCAACCTGAAACCGCAGCTGACCTTGGCCGACCTG
>JANOCM010000421.1:0-1856 GCA_031412175.1 Alphaproteobacteria bacterium | reverse complement strand
TGCGGGGTGGAATTCGCTTCGAACGACCGGCTGGCGTTTCCGAAACTGTCGGCGGTGTTCGAATCGACCGCGCCGGGCATTTTTGTCGTCGGCGCACTCGCCGGCTATCCGCTGATCAAGCATTGCATGAACCAGGGCTATGACGTCGTCGAGTTCATCAACGGCAATACCGACCTCAAGCCTGCCGACGAACCGATCCTCGAGGCCAAGTTCCGCGATCTTCCCGGCCACCGCAGCGTCGCCGAATGGCTCGAATTCCTGCGCAGCCGGGTGTCGATCCTCGCGGGCATGAGCGCGCTGCAGATGCGCGAGTTCATGCTCGACAGCCAGGCGCGCGCCTATCGCGCCGGCGAGGTGATTTTCGAACGCAACGCGCCGGGATCGTCGCTGTTCGGCATCGCCGACGGCCAGGTGCTCGTCGAGATCAACCCTGCCGATCCTTCGGTGACAGTGCCGCTGTCGCAGGGCACGATCTTCGGCGAGGTGGGCCTCATCTCCGGCCGCCGCCGTGGCGCCACCATCCGCGCCGCGTCCGACTGCATCCTCGTCGAAATCCCGCGCAACGCCGCGCTGAAGCTGATGTCGGCGGTGCCGCCGGCAGCGCGCGAGATCACCCGCATCACCACCGAACGCAGCCTGTTGCAGATCTTTAAATCGGGGCTGATGCCCGCCGATCTCGTCGATGTCATCGCGTCGGCCAAGGTCGAGACGGTGCGCGCCGGCCAGGCGATCATCAGGGAAGGCGAGACCGGCGACGACATCTTCATCATCCGGTCGGGGTCGATGGTCGTCGAAAAGACCATCGGCGGCAAACCGGTATTTCTCAGCTATGTGCCGGCCGGTTCGTACAGCGGCGAGATGGCTGTCATCGACGGCGGGCCGCGCACCGCCACCGTGCGCGCCGCTGTCAAATCCGATGTCATCCGCCTGCCCGGCGAACCGTTCCGCGCGCTGCTGGCGGCCAAGCCCGGCCTGCTGGCGCGGCTGCGCGAGAACATGGCGGCGCGTACCCGGCTCAACAGCTATATCGAATCGAAGAAGGACAGTTTCGGCGGCGTCGTCGAAATGTACACCGGCGTCGCCAATTTCCTCGTCGACAATGGCGTCGGCGAAGCCACCGATGTGCTGCTGATCGACGAAAAACTGTGCGTCGGCTGCGACAATTGCGAGAAAGCCTGCGCCGACAGCCACGACGGCCTGTCGCGGCTCGATCGCGAGGCCGGGCGCACCTATGCGCACCTCCACGTGCCGACCTCGTGCCGCCACTGCGAACACCCGCACTGCATGGCCGATTGCCCGCCCAACGCCATCCATCGCGGGCCGACGGGGGAAGTCTATATCGACGAGACCTGCATCGGCTGCGGCAATTGCCAGCGCAACTGCCCCTATGGCGTCATCCGCATGGACAAGGTGCCGCCGAAAAAGCCCTGGCTGCTGAGCTGGCTGCTGTTCGGCCAGGGGCCGGGACCCGGCGAACCCGACAAGAAATGGAGCTACAGCCGCGCCAAAAAGGACGTCGAGGCGCCGAAAAAGGCGATCAAATGCGACATGTGCACCGGCCAGTCGGGTGGCCCCGCCTGCGTGCGCGCCTGCCCGACCGGCGCTGCCATCCGCGTGTCGCCCGAACAATTCCTGTCGGTGGCGCTTCTCGACCGGGGCGGCGACTGATGGCCAGCCGCGCCAGCCGTAGCATGCGTGGCAAGGCAATCAGCCGCGCGCCGCGCGATACCGCGCATGAGGGCTTCCTGACCCATGCGCGCAGTCGCTGGCTGAAGGTGGCGCTGGTGCTGTGTGGGCTCGCCATCGCCGTCTATGTGCTGACCGACCCGCAGCCGCGCGCCAATGGCGGCACCGCG
>JANOCM010000420.1:0-3348 GCA_031412175.1 Alphaproteobacteria bacterium | reverse complement strand
CGGCATCCACATTCCCAGCGACGGCTATGCCAATGCCGTCGACATCACCCAGGCGCTGGCCAAGGGCGCGCGCAACAGCGGTGTGCGGATTTTCGAGAACACCAAGGTCACCCGCATCCGCCACGACGGCAGCCGCGTCACAGGCGTCGACACCGCACACGGCCCGGTCGACGCCGACTATGTCGTGCTGTGCGGCGGCATGTGGACCCGCGATCTCGCCGCCAGCGTCGGCGTGGCCGCGCCGCTGCACGCCTGCGAGCATTATTACGTGCTGTTCGAAGGCGTCGCCGGCCTGACCCCCGACCTGCCGGTGCTGCGCGACTATGATTATTGCGGCTATTACAAATATGACGCCGGCAAGCTGCTCGTCGGTGCCTTCGAACCAAACGCCCGGCCCTGGGGAATGGATGGCATCGCCGAAGATTTCTGCTTCGACGAGATCGCCGGCGATTTTGCGCATTTCGAGCCAGTGCTGCACGATGCCATGCGCCGCGTCCCGGCGCTCGAAAATGCCGGCATCAAGAAATTCTTCTGCGGACCCGAAAGTTTCACCCCCGATGTGCGCTATCACCTGGGCGAAAGTGCAGAGCTGCCGGGATGCTTCGTCGCCGCCGGGCTGAATTCGATCGGCCTGCAATCCGCCGGCGGCATCGGCAAGGTGATGGCCGAATGGATCCGCGACGGCATCCCCCCTGCCGATTTGTGGTCGGTCGATATCCGCCGCAACATGCCGTTCCAGATCAACCGCAAATATCTGCGCGAGCGGGTCAGCGAGAGTCTCGGCCTGCTTTACGCGACGCACTGGCCGTTCAAGCAATATGAAACCGCGCGCGGGGTGCGCAAATCGGCGCTGCATGACCGGCTGGTGGCGGCCGGCGCCTGCCACGGCGAAGCCTATGGCTGGGAACGCCCGAACTGGTATGCGGCGCCGGGCAGCACGCCGAAATATGAATACAGCTATGGCCGGCAGAACTGGTTCGACGCCACCGCCGCCGAGTGCAAGGCAGTGCGCGAGACCGTCGGGCTGTTCGACCAGTCGAGCTTTGCCAAGTTCCGGCTGGAGGGGCGCGACGCGATGCGCGTGCTCAACCGGGTCTGCGCCAATGATATCGACGTGGTGCCGGGCAAGCTCGTCTACACGCAATGGCTCAACGACAAGGGCGGCATCGAGGCCGACCTGAGCGTCACGCGGCTGAGCCCGAGCGAATTCCTGATCGTCACCGGCGCCGAGACCGAAACCCGCGATTCCAACTGGTTACGTCGGCATATCGACCCGGATGTGCATGCGGTGCTGACCAATGTCACATCGGGTATGGGCGTCATTTCGATCATGGGACCCAATGCGCGGGCGCTGCTGCAATCGCTAAGCCCCAACGACCTGTCGAACGAAGCCTTCCCGTTCGCGACGAGCCAGGAAATCGAGCTGGGCTATGCCATCGTGCCCGCTTCGCGGATCACCTATGTCGGCGAACTCGGCTGGGAATTGTACATCCCCACCGAATTCGTCGTCGGAGTCTTCGATGCGATTGTCGCTGCGGGCGAACCCTTTGGCCTGAAGCTCGCCGGCTACCACGCGCTCAACGCCCTGCGCATGGAAAAGGCCTATCGCCACTGGGGCCATGACATCACCGACGAGGACACGCCGCTGGAGGCCGGGCTGGGCTTTGCGGTCAAGTTCGACAAGCCCGGCGGCTTCATCGGTCGCGAGGCGTTGCTCCGCCAGCGCGAGGCCGGGCTGAAGCAACGCCTTGTCCAGTTCCTGCTGCGGTCGCCCGAACCGATGCTCTATCACAACGAACCGATCTGGCAGGGCGATCGCATCGCCGGCTACATCCGCTCGGGCATGTGGGCGCCGACTTTGGGGGCGGCGTGTGGCCTTGGCTATGTCACCGCTGCCGATGGCGGCGTGGTCGGTGCGATCGGTGCCGATGATTACGAGATCGAAATCGCCGGCGTGCGCTGGCCGGCAATCGCATCGCTGAAACCGCTGTTCGATCCCGGCAACAAACGCATCAAGATCTAGGGGAATCAACGATGATGACCGAAACCCAGCAGCAGATGATGCAGCGCCTCGCCGCCGGCAGCCGACCCGGCCACAGCTTCGATCGCGCCTTTTATTGCGATGACGCGGTGTTCGCTGCCGACATCGACCAGGTGATCAGCCGGAAATGGCTGATGGCCGGCCATGTCGGGCAGGTGCCGGCAAAAGGAGACTATTTCGTCTTCAAGATCGGCGCTGAACAGATCATCGTCATCCGCGAAAATGCCGGCAGCATCCGCGCTTTCTACAATGTCTGCCGGCACCGCGGCTCGCTGGTGTGTTCGGCCACCTCGGGCAATGCGCCGAAACTCGTCTGCCCCTATCACGCCTGGACCTATGGCCTTGATGGCGCGCTGCTGTCGGCGCGGCTGATGCCCGAGGATTTCGACAAGAAGGCCAATGGCCTCATCCCGTGCCATGTCCGCGAATTTTTCGGCTTCATCTTCATCAACCTGACCGATGGCGAGCCCGATGATTTCGACGACACCTTCGGCGACATGGCGGCGATCCTCGATTACCACGGCTTTGCCGACGCCAAGGTAGCACATCAGGCCTCCTACCCGACCGCCGCCAACTGGAAGCTCGTCGTCGAGAACTTCCTCGAATGCTATCATTGCCAGCCGGCGCACCCGGAATTCTGCTCGATGCACCCGCCCGAGGCGCTGATCGCCGTCGGCGCCGGGCCGAGCTCGGGGCCGAGCGACGCTGTCGCCGCCTATATGCCGGTGCTGGCGGCGTGGGAGGCGCGCGTCGCTGCGACGGGGCGCCCCGTCGGCAATATCGACGACACCCCCGACAGCAGCCATTTGCGTCTCGTCATGCAGCGCACCATCCGCGACGGCTATGCCAGCGAAACCGCCGATGGCAGTGCGGCGTCGACACTGATGGGCAAGCGCACCGAATTCGATGGCGGCCGCATGCACCTGGCGTTCTCACCGATCAGCCATGTCGTCGCCTGCAATGATTTCGCCATCCTGTTCCAGTTCACACCGCGCAGCGCGATGCAGACCGATGTCGACATCAGCTGGATCGTCGACGGCAAGGCGGAAAACCCCGATGTCGCCAAGATGGTCTGGGCGTGGGACGTGACGACGATCCAGGACCGCCAGATCACCGAGGATAACCAGGCCGGCATCCTGTCGAAACACTATGCTCCCGGCCGGCTGTCCGACCAGGAACGCGGCGTTGCCAATTTCCAGACCTGGTATCTCAACCAGTTCGGCCTCAGCCGCGGCTGAAGCGGACCCGCGCCCAATAGCCGATCAGGCAGATCGCCGTCACGATGACGCTCGCCCAGAGCTCGATCG
>JANOCM010000419.1:0-3430 GCA_031412175.1 Alphaproteobacteria bacterium | reverse complement strand
CGCGATCGTTGTTCACAATTATCGCTGGCGACTTGGTTTGGCTGCAGGAGAGGCAAGATACGACGCCATCGAACAGCGCCTCGCCGCATTTCCCTTGATAGCGACGCCGACGATCACACTCGAAGGCGATGCGAACGGCGCGCCCCATCCCGACGCTTCGGCCTATGCCGGCAAGTTCGCCGGGCCCTATGCGCATCGCGTGATCGCCGGCGGTATCGGTCACAACCTGCCACAAGAGGCGCCGGACGCATTTGCCAAGGCTGTGATGGATGTCGGAAAGACGTAGCATCGTGTCTCGGCCAGATATCGACCGAGCAGAGCGAGAGACTTGGACCCTGGCTGGCGCTGTTAGAGTGTGGAGCCCTTTGCTTCGCAGGCTTCGCCCATTCAGGGATGGATCGAAGCGAAGACGATATCGGCGAAGTCCTTCGCCGTCGCCTCGCGGTTCCAGTCACGCTGCAGTTCACATGCGAGCTGGATCCAACTGATCGGCCGTGCGCCGGCCTGGATGATGCGTTGCAGGCCGGCGCGATGTGCTTCGACCGACGTACCGCCCACGGCGTCGACCACGGGATAGACTTCAAAGCCCTCCCGCAGGGCATCAAGCGCCGGGAAAACCAGGCAGACCTCGGTCCAGAGTGCGACCATGATCAGCTTCCGGCGCCCCGTTGCCTTTACCGCGGCAACGAAATCATCGTCTTCCCAGGCGTTGATCGAGGTACGGTCGAGGGCTGCCATGCCGGGCAGGATGTCGGTCAACTGGTGTATCGTCGGCTGATTGAGGCCAGTTTCGACGTTCACCGATGATAGCACGATCGGCATCCCGAACAGCTTGGCAGCGCGGGTCACCGCGACGACATTGGCGACAAGTTCGCGCCGGTCCATCGAGAGGATCGACGCGACCTGGACTGGCTGGAAATCGATGATCACCAGCGCGGCATTCTGCGGAGTTAGCATTTCATCGGTCATCGGGTCGCGGATCAGTGTCGGCGATGTCATGGCGAGGTTCCTTTGGATAAAGGGGCGTGCCTGTGCTGCCGCGAACGCTGTCAGTGCGCGGTGAAGTGCGTGTCAGAGGGTCCTATACCGCTGATATAGACGATGGCGCCTTCCGCGCCGGTCCAGGCGAAATGCGGATCGCCGGCGGGCTCGGTGTAAAAGCTGCCGGGCGGCAAAGCCTTTGTGTTGGCATCGGCTGCAGTCGCGCCATAGCCGAAATGCCACAGCCCGCTGACAACGACCGCTGATCGGTCGTCACGATGGACATGTGCCGCGATATGCAGGTTCGGCGGGACGCGGATCGCGATCGTGTAAGGCCCGGATTTGGCAGGGTCACCATTCAAGAGCCGGGTTTCGATGCCTTTTGCGCCAGAGGTTCCGGCGCCGGCGTCGACGATCGGCATTTCGGCGACATCGGCGGACTGCAAGCGCGTCCGCGTTTCACCGGCAAAGGCCGGCGCCACCGCAGCCATGCAGCACAGCAATGCTGCCAAGCTGCGCCGGCACACCGTCACTTTCGCTGGTCCAAGAATTGCCGGACGAGTGCCACGGTTGCAACGGGCTGTTCTTCCATCAGCCAATGCCCGGCGTCGGGGATGACGCCTTCGGTCACATCGCTCGCGGCAAAGCGCATGACGGTCGCCATCATCGGACCAAAGGATTTCGCGCCGCCCACCGCCAGCACCGGCATGGTCAGCTTGCCTGCGGTGACAAAGCCCTGATTGTCGATAGCGTCCTGGTCGAACGCCGCGAATTGCGCAAAGCCGGCATGCATCGCACCCGGCCGGGCGTAAAGCGCAGCGTAGTGCGCGCGCGACGCTTCGCTGAACTTTGCCGGCGTGGCCGAAAACTCGTTCCAGAAGCGGTCGAGATAGATTCGCTCGCGACCGGCAACCAGGCGCTCCATGTCGGGGCCACCGAACCGGAAGTGCCAGAGCAAAGGGTTCTTGAGGATCGCCTCCCACGGCCCGACGCCCGGCAACGGTGCGTCCATCAGCACGAATTTCGTCACCCGGGCGCGGTTTTTGGCGGCGAAGGCATAACCGACCATGTTGCCGATATCATGGGTAACAAGCGCGGTCTTGCCGATTTTCAGTGCATCGAGCAGCCCGGCGATATCCTTGCCCTGGTTCGCCTTGTCATAGCCGCTGGCAGGGCGGGCCGACAGGCCCATGCCGCGCAGATCCGGCACGATGACCAGATGATCGCGGGCGAGATCTGCAGCGAGCGGCGCCCACATGTCGCCGGTTTCGCCATAACCGTGGAGAAGCACGACCGCCGGGCCCTTGCCGCCGACACGGACGTGCAAGGTCGTGTCGTTGGTTGCGACGCCCTGCACCTGGAAAGCGGCGGGAAACGGCGTGACTTGGGCGGCCGCCGGCACGGCCATCACGAGCAGCAGGCCGCTCGCGACGATCTGACGAAGCATGGGTGTATCCTGCCTTTCGCGACTCAACACAAATCTCTGGTTTGCAAGGTGCGCCTCGCGCATCGTTCTCACTAGCCGGCAAAAGCCGAAACCGGTTTCCGGAAAGGCCGAACGATGATGAAGCTCGACGGTGTGGCAGCGTTCGTGACAACCGCGGAAGCGGGGTCGATCAGCGAGGCAGCGCGGCGGCTTGGCCTCGCCAAGTCGGTGGTCAGTGAACGACTTGTCGAACTCGAACGCGGGCTTGGGGCGCGTCTCGTCCAGCGAACGACCCGCAAACTGTCATTGACCGAGGATGGGCATAACTTTCTGCCCCGTGCGCAACGTATTCTGTATGAGGCCGTGGAGGCCGCAGCGGAGATGGCGGCGCGGCGCGGCACGCTGGTCGGTTCGCTGCGCATCGCGGCACCGGTCGGCTTTGGCATCATGCATCTGGGGCCGGCAATCTATCGCTTTCTGGCGGAGCATCCAGGCATCGACCTGACCATGGAGCTTGATGACCGGATCATCGACGCGGCCGCCGATGGCTTCGACGCCGTATTGCGCCACGGCTTGGTCGCCGACAACCGCCTGGTAGCGCGACGACTAGCGACAAGCCGACGCCTGCTCGTCGGCGCGCCGGCCTATCTGGCCGCGGCGGGAACGCCGGCATCGCTCGACGATCTCGCCAGCCATAGCGGCATTCTTTACGCCAATCGCGATGGCGACTGGCGGTTTGCTGGCGCTGACGGATGGGTAGTCGTGCGTCCACGTGCGGCGCTGCGGGTCAACAATGGCCTGATCATGCGGGATGCCGCGTTGGCGGGTCTTGGGCTGACGCTGCTGCCGAACTTTTTTGCGCATGCCTGCTTGCGCGACGGCTCGTTGGTCAGCATCGACGTCGGCGCCGAGGCCGAGGGCGCCGAGTTGCATATTGCCTATCCGCGGGAGCGAAGCGCCTCGGCAAAGGTTGCGGCGTTGACCGACAGTTTGCGCCGCAGCTTTGGCGAACCACCCTATTGG
>JANOCM010000418.1:0-3533 GCA_031412175.1 Alphaproteobacteria bacterium | reverse complement strand
GTCGCCAGCCTGGGCGTCGATGCGATCTGGCTGTCGCCGTTCTTCACCTCGCCGATGCGCGATTTCGGCTATGATGTCGCCGACTATTGCGATGTCGATCCGATCTTCGGCACGCTCGCCGATTTCGATGCGCTGGTCGCGCGCGCCCATGCGCTGGGGCTGCGCGTCATCATCGATCAGGTGTTCTCGCACACGTCCGACGATCACGCCTGGTTCCGCGACAGCCGCAGCAGCCGCCACGGACCCCGCGCCGACTGGTATGTCTGGGCCGATGCGAGGCCGGACGGCAGCCCGCCCAACAACTGGCAATCGGTGTTCGGCGGACCGGCGTGGACCTGGGATGCCCGGCGCAACCAATATTACATGCACAATTTCCTCAACGCGCAGCCGCAGCTGCATGTCCATAACCCCGAGGTACAGGACGCGCTGCTCGCGTCGGCGCGGTTCTGGCTCGACCGCGGTGTCGATGGTTTCCGCGTCGATGCGATCAATTTCGCCATGCACGACCCGCAATTGCGTGACAATCCGCCGGCACCGCCGACCAATGCGCTGCGCACCCGGCCGTTCGATTTCCAGCTCCACATCTACAACCAGTCGCACCCCGACATCCCGCGCTTCCTCGAACGGTTGCGCGCGCTCACCGACGAATATGACGGCGCTTTCACCGTCGCCGAAGTCGGCGGTGCCGAGGCAGAGGTCGAGATGAAGGCCTTCACCCGCGGCGACGACCGGCTGAACAGCGCCTATGGCTTCAATTTCCTCTATGCCGACGCCCTGACCCCGGCGCTCGTCCGCAGCGCCATCGAAGGCTGGCCCGATACGCCGGGCATCGGCTGGCCGAGCTGGGCGTTCGAAAACCACGACGCGCCGCGCGCGGTGTCGCGCTGGGCGCCGGCCGGCCACCACGCCACCTTTGCGCGGATGAAGCTGCTTCTGCTCATCGCGCTGCGCGGCAACATCTTCCTTTATAACGGTGAAGAGCTCGGGCTGACCCAGGTCGATATTCCCTTCGATCGCCTGCAGGACCCCGAAGCCATCGCCAACTGGCCGCTGACATTGAGCCGCGACGGCGCGCGCACGCCGATGCCTTGGGTCGCCGACGGGGCGTCGTTGGGCTTTTCGAGCGGCACGCCGTGGCTGCCGGTCGGACCCGACCATGCCGCGCTGGCGGTGGCGGTGCAGAACCGCGACCCACAATCGCTGCTGCAACTGACCCGCCGCCTGCTGGCGCTGCGCCAGGGCAGCAGCGCGCTGCGCGGCGGCGCGATGACGGTGCTCGCCAGCGGCGACCATTTGCTTGCCTTCGAACGCACGGCACCCGGCGAACGCCTGCTCTGCGTGTTCAACATCGGAGCCACACCGCTCGACTGGGCGCCCGAAGATCAGGGGCGCTGGCAGATCATCGAAAGTGTCGGAGACGTTGTAGGTTGGTCGTTCGGCGCTTTCGCCGGGCTCATCGCGAGGGAACGGGCATGATCCGCTGGCTGCTGGCTGCCGCGCTGGCGATCGCCGTGCCGGCACACGCCGAAACCATCGCCACGCTGGCGTCGCCGGACAAGACGCTGACCGTCACCATCAGCCTCAACGGCGAAGGCCGCGCCAGCTATGCCATCGACCGCAACGGCAAGCCTGTGATCGGCGAGTCTCAACTCGGTTTCCTGTTCACCGATGCGCCGCAATTGCTGCGAAATCTGAAAGTCGAATCGCAATCGACCCGCGAGGCCGACACGACCTGGACCGAACCCTGGGGCGAATGGACGACGATCCGCGATCACTATCGCGAGCTGCGAATCCGTCTGCGCGAAACGACCACGCTGCACCGCAGCCTCGACCTGGTGTTCCGCGCCTATGACGACGGTATCGGCTTTCGTTATGAATTCCCCGACCAACCCAATCTGAAAACCGCCAATATCGCCGAGGAACTGACCCAGTTCCGCATCGCCCAGCCCGCCGAGGCCTGGTGGTCGACGGCATTCGAATCGAACCGCGAGGAATATCTCTACCACCGCACGCCCGTTGCCGAGATCGGCATCGCGCAGACGCCGCTGACCCTGAAGCTCGCCGACGGCACCCACCTCGCCATCCACGAGGCAGCGCTGGTCGATTATTCAGGGATGAATGTCGCCAAGGTCGAAGGCGGACTGTTGAAGGCCGTGCTGACCCCGTCGGCCACCGGCCCGAAGGTGTCGCGCGCCGCGCCCTTCCCGACGCCGTGGCGGGTGCTGATGATCGCCGCCGATGCGCCCGGTCTCTACATGGCCAACCGGCTGGTGCTCAACCTCAACGAGCCGAACACGCTGGGCGACGTGTCATGGGTGCATCCGCGCAAGTACATGGGCATCTGGTGGGGGATGCACCTCGACACGCAGAGCTGGGCGACGGGGCCAAAGCACGGCGCCACTACCGCCAACACGCTGGCGGTGATCGACTTCGCGGGCAAAAACGGCTTCGGCGGCGTCCTCGTCGAAGGCTGGAACACGGGCTGGGACGGCGACTGGTTCGCCAATGGCGAGGATTTCAAATTCGCCGAGCCGACCCCCGATTTCGACATCGCGCGGCTGCAGGCGGAAGCTAAAAAGCGCGGCATGTCGTTGATCGGCCACCATGAAACGTCGGCCAACATCGCCCATTACGAGGATGAGCTGGCGGCCGGGATGGACCTTTATGGCCGGCTCGGCATCGACACGGTCAAGACCGGCTATGTCTCCGATGCCGGCGGGGTCAAGGCGCGCGGGCCCGATGGGCAGATCCGCTATGAATGGCACGAAGGCCAGGTCATGGCGCGCCACCATCTGAAGGTCGTCACCGAAGCGGCGAAGCGCCATGTTGCCGTCGTCGCCCACGAACCGATCAAGGACACCGGGCTGCGCCGCACCTACCCCAACTGGCTGGCGCGCGAGGGCCAGCGCGGCATGGAATACAACGCCTGGGGCGTGCCGAAGAACCCGCCCGAGCATGAGGCGAATTTGATCTTCACGCGGATGCTGAGCGGACCGATGGACTTCACGCCGGGGGTCCTCAGCCTCAAGGGCCGCGGCGGCAGCGACCTCGAATCGACGCTGGCGAAGCAGCTGGCGCTCTACGTCGTCCTTTATTCGCCGGTGCAGATGGCCGCCGACCTGCCCGAAAACTATGCCGCCAATCTGGCTGCCTTCCAGTTTATCAAGGACGTGGCGGTCGACTGGTCCGATACCCGCGTGCTCAACGGCGAAGTCGGCGATTATGCGACCATCGCCCGCAAGGCGCGCGGGTCGAACGACTGGTTCCTCGGCAGCGTCACCGATGCAAACGCCCGCAAGCTGACCGTGACGCTCGATTTCCTCGACGCCGGCAAGGCCTATCAGGCGCAAATCTACCGCGACGGCCCCGGCGCTGACTACCGCACCGATGCCCGGCACAAGATCGCTATCGAAACGCGGACGGTACGGCGCGGCGACACGCTGGCGCTCGACCTCGCGCCGGGCGGCGGAACCGCCATCCGCTTCGTGGCGCGATGATCCGCTTGCTGGCGGCCCTGCTGCTGGCACTGGCGA
>JANOCM010000417.1:0-3025 GCA_031412175.1 Alphaproteobacteria bacterium | reverse complement strand
GCCTCGATCACGTCGATATTCTGCAGCGCCTCGCTGCCGCCGCCCATGGTGAAGACATCGCCGACCATCATGCCGGCATCGAAGAACTGGCCGGTGTGTTCGCCGTCGTCGGTCCGGTAGAAATAGCGCAGCAGCCCGCTGCGGACATAGAACATCGCCGGCGCCGGTTCGCCCTGGCGGCAAAGCGCCTCGCCGCGCACGACGCTGCGGCGGCGCACGGTCGCCAGCAGGGTTGCCATGGCGGACTCGGCGATCGTCAGCGGCTGGGCCAGCCCGCCGATTGCCACTTTCATATCGTCGAAACCGTCGTTCACGCGGTGACCATAACGAATTCGCGCCGCACGGGGAATCGCCCGCGCTTCTTAACCCGGGTCAAGGCGGCGCGCCGCAGCGATGGCTAGGCAGGCGGCGCCAGCTTCCAAGGGAACACCGATGCGCCGCCTGACCCTGTTGATCCTGCTCATCCTGCTCGCCGGATGCAGCTATGGCTATCCGCCGCCGTCGGCCAAACCGGCCTCGCCGGCGAGTTTCGCCCTGCCGCCGCCCGCGGCGCCCGGCGATCCCGCCCGGATCGCGCTGGGGCGCATGCTGTTCAACGACACGCGGCTGTCGGGCGATGGCCGGATGTCGTGCGCGACCTGCCACCGCGAGGATCTGGGCTTCGGCGATGGCCGCAAGACTGCGGTCGGCATCGGCGGGCAGGTGCTGCCGCGGCACACGCCGTCGCTGTGGAATGTCGTCCGCGCGCCGCAGCTGATGGTCGATGGCCGCGCCGCAACGCTGGAGGCACAGGCGCTGATGCCGATGCAGAATCCGGCCGAAATGGGCGCCGATCTCGACCATGCCGTGGCGCTGCTGCGCGGCGATGCGGCGCTGCGCGGGCGCTTTGCCGCCGCCTTTCCGGCCGGCACGCCGATCGATGCGCGCAGCATCGCCGGCGCCATCGCCGCCTATGAACGCACCCTCGTATCGCGGCCGGCGCGTTTCGATCGCTGGGCGCGCGGCAATGCCACGGCGATGCCGGCGGCGGCGGTGCGCGGCTATGCGCTGTTCGCCGGTCGCGCCGGTTGCGCGCGCTGCCACAATGGCTGGGCGTTCAGCGACGGCGGCTTCCACGATGTCGGCCTAGCCGACAATGACCGCGGCCGCGGCGCGATCACCGGGCGGGCCCGCGACGACCATGCCTTCCGCACCCCGTCGCTGCGCGATATCGCCCGCTCGGCGCCCTACATGCACGATGGCTCGCTGCCCGACCTCGCCGCCGTCGTCGATCATTATGCCGACGGCGTGGTGGCGCGACGCAACGCCCCGGCGCGCGTCGCGCTGACGTTGGCGGAGCGCCGCGACCTGGTGGCATTCCTGCAGGCGCTGACCGGCGAGGCCGCGCCCGCAGCTTGACCCTTACGTTAACGTCAACTAGACCGGCGGACATGTCGGACCCGTCGCACAGCTTTGCCACCGTGGCGGTGCCGCCGCCGCCGTGCGGTTCCGAAAGCTTCACCATCACCGAGCTGTCGCTGGCGTTCAACGTGACGCCGCGGGCGATCCGGTTCTATGAGGACCAGGGGCTGATCGCGCCCGAACGGCAGGGGCAGAACCGCGTCTATTCGCGCCGGGATCGCGCCCGGCTGGCGTGGATTTTGCGCGCCAAGAATGTGGGATTCAGCCTCGCCGAGATCCGCGAGATGATCGATCTCTACGATCTCGGCGACGGCCGCGAGAAACAGCGGCGCGTCACGCTCGACAAATGCCGCGCGCGGATTGCGGCGCTCGCCGAGCAGCGCGCCGATATCGATGCGACGATCGAGGAATTGCAGGCCTTTTGCGCGATCGTTGAAACCGTCGCGCCCAAAGCCGCGAACCAATAAAGTCGCCCGAGTTACAGGAAGCCCATCATGCCCGCCTATCGCGCCCCGGTGAAGGACACCCAGTTCGTCCTCGATGCCATTGTCGGCCTTGAAAAATATTCGAACCTGCCGGGCTTTGCCGATGCCACCCCCGATGTCGTCAAGGCGATCCTCGAGGAAGGCGGCAAGTTCTGCGAGCAGGTCATCGCGCCGCTCAACCTGTCGGGCGATATCGAGGGCTGCACCCGCGCCGACGACGGCAGCGTGGCGACGCCGGCGGGGTTCAAATCGGCGTATGACCAGTTCGTCGAAGCCGGCTGGGGCACGTTGATGGCCGACACCGAATGGGGCGGCCAGGGGCTACCCTATGTCGTCGGCACGGCGTTCAGCGAATACATGTCGAGCGCCAACATGGCGTTCGGCATGTACCCCGGGCTCAACGAAGGCGCGCAGGCGGCGATCGAGGCGGTCGGCAGCCACGAACAGAAGACCAAGTATCTGCCCAACATGGTCAAGGGCCATTGGACCGGCACGATGAACCTGACCGAGCCGCATTGCGGCACCGATCTCGGCCTCATCCGCACCCGCGCCGAGCCGCAGGCCGATGGTACGCACGCGATCACCGGCACCAAGATCTTCATCTCGGCCGGCGAGCACGACCTGTCCGACAACATCATCCACCTGGTGCTGGCAAAAACCACCGGCGCGCCCGACAATGTGAAGGGCATCAGCCTGTTCATCGTTCCCAAGTTCCTCGTCAATGTGGACGGCAGCCTCGGCGCGCGCAACGGCGTCAAATGCGGCTCGATCGAGCACAAGATGGGCATCCACGCCAACGCCACCTGCGTGATGAACTATGATGGCGCCACCGGCTATCTGATCGGCGAGGAGAACAAGGGCCTGCGCGCCATGTTCATCATGATGAACGCAGCGCGGCTGGGCGTCGGCGTGCAGGGACTGGCGATGGGCGAGGTCGCCTATCAGAACGCCGTCACTTACGCCAAGGATCGCATCCAGGGCCGCGCGCTCACCGGCCCGGCCGACCCTGCGGCCAAGGCCGACCCGATCATCGTCCACCCCGATGTGCGGCGGATGCTGATGGACGGGCGTGCCTTCAACGAGGGCGCACGCGCGCTGATCCTGTGGGGGGCGTTGCAGGTCGATCTCGCCAAGAAGGC
>JANOCM010000416.1:0-3898 GCA_031412175.1 Alphaproteobacteria bacterium | reverse complement strand
ACGTCGTGCGGCATCAGCAACCCGGTCTTTTCGGCGAGATAGACGAGGATGGCGCCCGATTCGAACACCGCAAAGCCGTCGTCGACCAGCGCCGGGATGCGGCCGTTGGGTGACAGCGCAAGGAACGCCGGCGTCTTCTGTTCGCCGGCCGCCAGGTCGACGCGGTGGACGTCATAGGCCAGCCCCATCTCCTCCAGCGCCACCGAAACCTTGTAGCCGTTGGGCGTCGCGGCGGTGTGGAGGGTGATGGCCATTGCGGATCAATCCTTGGCGGGATCGAAGGGCAGCGGCGCACCGCTGGCATCGGTGGTCGGCGGCGGCGCCGGCTCACTGGTGATGGCATAGGCACCCATCGGCGGTTTTTCGGGTTCGGCGATCTCGGTCGGGTTGGCGGCTTCGGCGGCGGCCGCCTGGGACTGCGCCTGCAACGGGTCGGCGGTCGGTTCGACGGTCGATCCGGCCGGCAGCGGCGCGTTGGCAGTGGCAGCGGCATCGGCGCTGCTCGTCGCGTCGCCGCAGGCGGCCAGCGCCAGCAGCGCGGGCAGGGCGGCAAGAATCAGGAACGGCGTTGACTTCATCATGGGGCCTTTCGTGACGTTTCGACCGGGCAACAGCGCTGCATCAGCCCGCGCCGGCTGTAAAGAGGGCTCAGCCGCGTGGATGGAAATGCTGGTGGATCGCCTCCGCCATCAGCTTCGAAATGCCGGGGGCGCGTTCGAGATCCTCGAGCGTCGCGCCACGCACGGCGCGCGAGGTGCCGAAATGCATCAGCAGCGCCTTTTTGCGCGCCGGGCCGATGCCGGGAACGTCGTCGAGCGGGTTGGCGGTGATCGCCTTCGATCGCTTCGCCCGGTGCGCGCCGATGGCAAAGCGATGCGCCTCGTCGCGCAGCCGCTGCAGGAAGAACAGCACCGGGGCGTTGGGCGGCAGGTGCAGTTCGCGCCCCGACGGCAAATGGAAGGTCTCGCGCCCGGCGTCGCGGTCGAAGCCCTTGGAAACGCCGATCACGCAGACATTGTCGACGCCGAGTTCGGCGAGCGCCTCGTTGACGCTGGTCAACTGGCCCTTGCCGCCGTCGATCAGCACCAGGTCGGGCCAGTCGCCGGCGCTGCGATCCGGGTCTTCCTTTTCCAGCCGGGCAAAACGCCGCGACAGCATCGCCTTCATCATCGCGAAATCGTCGCCCGGCGTGATCTTGGCGTCGTTCATGTTGAACTTGCGATACTGGTTCTTCAGGAAACCGTCGGGCCCGGCGACGATCATCGCGCCGAGCGCGTTGGTCCCCATGATGTGGCTGTTGTCATAGACCTCGATGCGTTTCGGCGGGCCATCGAGATCGAACAAATCGGCAAGCTCGATCAGCAGCTTGCCCTGCGTCGTCGATTCGGCGAGGCGGCGCTCCAGCGCCTCGGTGGCGTTGCGGCTCGCCTGTTCGACAAGCTTGCGGTTGGGGCCACGTTGGGGCGCCTTGACCCCGACGCGATGTCCGGCCTTTTCCGACAGTGCCTCGGCAAGCAGCGGTGCTTCCTCGAGCGCGCGATCGAGCAGCAGTTCGCGCGGCGGCGGCAGCTCCTCGTATAGTTGCGCGAGGAAGCTGAGCAGTACCTCGTCCTCGCTGACGCCATCGGTATGCGCCGGGAAAAAGGCGCGATGCCCCCAGTTCTGCCCGCCGCGGATGAAGAAGATCTGGATGCACATGGTGCCGCCGGTCGCCGCCAGCGCGATGATGTCGGCGTCGCTGGCCGATCCCTCCGCGTTGATCGCCTGGCTGCCCTGGATGAAGGTCAACGCGCGCAACCGGTCGCGCAGCACCGCGGCGAGTTCGAAGTCGCGCGCCGCGGCGGCCGTCGTCATCGCATCGCCGAGTTTTTTCTGTGCCTCCTGGGTCCGCCCCGACAGGAAGGACTTGGCGTCGGCGACAAGCTCGGCATAGGCGGCATCGTCGATGCGGCCGACGCACGGCGCCGAGCAGCGCTTGATCTGGTGGAGCAGGCACGGCCGGGTGCGATTGGCGAAGAAACTGTCGGTGCACGAGCGCAACAGAAACACTTTCTGCAGCGCATTGAGCGTCGTGTTGACCGCGCCGGCGCTGGCGAACGGGCCGTAGAACACACCCTTGCCGGCCTTGGCGCCGCGATGCTTGGAAATGCGGGGGAATTCATGGTCTTCGCGCAGGAAGATGAAGGGGAAGCTCTTGTCGTCGCGGAGCAGCACATTGTACGGCGGGCGATAGCGCTTGATCAGCTGTGCCTCGAGCAGCAGCGCTTCGGATTCGCTGTTGGTCGTCACGATCGTCATGTCGCGCGTCTGCGCCACCATGCGCTGCAGCCGCCGCGACAGCCGCGCCACCTGGGTATAGTTGGTCACCCGGTTCTTCAGCGCGCGCGCCTTGCCGATATACAGCACGGCGCCCTCGGCATCGGTCATCCGGTAGACGCCGGGGCGGGTGGGCAGGGTGCGCAGCACGTTGCGGATGGCTGCGATGCCCCGATCGATATCGGGCGCATCCTTGCCCTGCACCGTGAAGGTGGCGGTTTCTTCCGAAAAGCGATCGAGGGTCGGCGGCTTGGCCATGCCGCCGACTTAAGGGTGCGCGCGGCTTTTCGCCAGCCTCACTTCATGCGTGCGTCAACCCAGTCGAGCCAGCGCTGCATGCGGTCCTTGATGAAGCTCGGCCGCTTCAGCCCGTGGAACTGGCCGGGGTAGATGACCAGCTGCGTCGGCACGTCGCGGCTGCGCAGCGCCTGGTACATCTGCTCGCTGTTCTGCAGCGGCACGTTGAAATCCTTGTCGCCGACCATGAACAGGGTCGGCGTGACGATGCGGTCGTTGTGGAGGAACGGATAGCTGACGCGCGCCCAGGCCTCGGGGTGTTCCCACGGCTTGCCGAGCTCCATCTCGTAATCGCGGATATACTGGTCGGTGCCATAGCCGGCGAGGGCGTTGCTGATGCTGGCGCCGCTGACCGCCGCCTTGAAGCGCTGGTCGCTGGCGATGATGTAGTTGGTCAGCATGCCGCCATAGCTCCAGCCGCCGACCGCGAGTTTCGCCGGGTCGGCGATGCCGCGCGCCACCGCATCGTCGACCGCGGCGAGCGCATCCTCGACATCGACACCGCCCCAGGCGGCATAGATCGCCTTGGCATAGTCTTGCCCGCGCCCGGTGCCGCCGCGCGGGTTCGACGCGATCACCGCATAGCCATGGCCGGCGAGCACCTGCCATGTCAGGTCGAAGCTGCTGTCGTGCTGCGCCTGCGGGCCGCCGTGGTTGAACAGGATCGCCGGCCGCTTGCCGCTGGTGCCGGCGGGGGTGACGACAAAGCCGTGGACATCGGTGCCGTCCTTGCTGCGGAACCTCGCCATCACCGTCGGCGCGATGACGATATCCTTCAGCCAGGCGTCGTTGTGATGGGTCAGCTGGCGCAGCGCCTTGCCGTCGAGCGCGAACACCTCGGGCGGCGCGGTCGGCGTGGTACGCAGCAGCGCGATGCGGTTCGCCGGGCCGGCGGTGGTGGCCGAATGCACCGCCATGCCGGCGGCGAGGTCGGTGATCGCGCCGCCGCTTGCCGGGATGGCGGCGAGGCGTTCGTTGCCGTCATCCTCGATGATGAAGCGGATGGTCTTGCCGTCGGCGCTCCACAGCGGCCGGGCGACGTTGCGGTCGAGCGCCGGGGTCAGGATGCGCGGGGCGCCACCGGTCGCGGCGATGACTGCCAGCGAGCGCACGCCATAGCTGAACAGCTTGACCGGGCCGCCCTGGACATAGGCGATGCTGCGGCCGTCGGGGCTCCACGCCGGCAGGCTGTCGTAATCGGTGCCATTGTCCTCGCCTTCGAACGTCGTCAGCTGCGCGGGGTCGGCGGGTATGGCGCCCACGGCGGCGACGAACAGATTGCTGT
>JANOCM010000415.1:0-2117 GCA_031412175.1 Alphaproteobacteria bacterium | reverse complement strand
TAGATGTCCTGCACGTCGCCGATGCACCCGCCGCGCAGACCGAGATCGACCGGCTGCTCGGCGCGGATGATGTTCTGCTCGTCAAGGGCAGCAACAGCCTGCGCCTTGGTGACGTAGTGGCGACGTTGCGCGATCGGGAGTCACCGGCTTGATCAATGCACTGGCCTATTGGGCGGGCTTCGAGGGCATCCTCAACCTGTTCCGCTACATCACCTTCCGCTCGGTCGGCGCGCTGGTGACGGCGCTGGTCATCGCGCTGTTCATCGGGCCGCGCTTCATCACCTTTTTGCGCAGCAAGCAGGGCAAGGGCCAGCCGATCCGCGAGGATGGCCCGGCGTCGCACCTGCTGACCAAAAAGGGCACGCCGACGATGGGCGGCCTGATGATCCTCATCGCCATGACGATTTCGACCCTGTTGTGGATGGACACCGGCAACGGTTTCGTCTGGGCCAGCCTGTTCGTGACGCTCGGCTTCGGCGCCATCGGCTTCATGGACGATTACGACAAGGTGACGAAGCGCAGCGCCAAGGGCGTTTCGGGGCGCACCCGGCTGCTCATTGAATTCTTCATCGCCGGGCTCGCCTGCACCTGGATCGCCAGCAAGACCGGCACGACGCTGTACCTGCCGTTCCTCAAGGATACCGGGCTGGCGCTCGGTTTCGTCTATATCGCCTTTGCCGCCTTCATCGTCACCGGCTTCGGCAATGCGGTGAACTTGACCGACGGCCTCGACGGCCTTGCCACCATGCCGGTGGTCATCGCCGCGGCGGCGTTCGCAATCATCGCCTATCTGGTCGGCAACATCCGTTTTTCGGATTATCTCGGCATCCACCATGTGCCGGGGTCGGGGGAACTGGCGGTATTCGCCGCGGCGCTGATCGGCGCGTGCCTGGGGTTCCTCTGGTACAATGCGCCGCCGGCGGCGGTATTCATGGGCGACACGGGCTCGCTGGCGCTGGGCGGCGCGCTCGGCAGCATCGCGGTCATCACCAACCATGAACTGGTGCTGGTCGTCATCGGCGGGCTGTTCGTCCTCGAAACCGTCAGCGTCATCGTCCAGGTCGCCAGCTTCAAGATGACCGGCAAGCGCGTTTTCCGCATGGCGCCGATCCACCATCATTTCGAACAGCTGGGCTGGGCGGAATCGACCGTTGTCATCCGCTTCTGGATCATCTCGATCGTGCTGGCGCTCGCCGGCCTCGCGACGTTGAAGCTGCGGTGAGGGTGATTCTGCCTTTCTTCTCCCTCCTCCCCCACGCAGCGGAGAGTGGGGAGGGTCGGGGTGTGGGCAGTTGACGCTCGCGCATCGATCGCTGACCGCGTGGCGCGTCCCCCCCCCCCACCCACCCCCCACAACCGCGGCGCCCGGGGGGGGGGGGGCCGTTGTGTTTAACAACCCCCCCAATTCCGGGAAGACCAAATGCGTCTACGGGCTCGCCCGCAGCGGCCTGGCGACCGTGGCGGCACTGGCGGCATCGGGGGCGCCGACGCTCAATGGGGATGATGGCGAGGCGGCGCGGGCGGCGTTCGAGGGTGCGCTCACTAACCTGCATGAGATCGACCTCACCACGCTCGACGCGCTTGTCGTCTCGCCCGGCGTGCCGCATTCGGCGCCGCTGTTCGTCAAGGCCACCGCCGCCGGCATCCCCGTCATCGGCGATATCGAGCTGTTCGCCCAGGCGCGCGATGCCCTGCCCGAACACCGCGTCGTCGGCATCACCGGCACCAACGGCAAGTCGACGACGACGGCGCTGATCCACCACATGCTCGCCGCCGCCGGTGCGCCGAGCTTGATGGGCGGCAACATCGGCCTGCCGATCCTGTCGCAGGCGCCGCTGCCCGCTGGCGGCGTCTATGTCCTCGAACTCAGCAGCTATCAGCTCGACATCACCTTCAGCCTCGATTGCGACGTCGCGGTGCTGCTCAACATCACCCCCGATCATCTCGAACGCCATGGCAGCATGGACGCCTATGTCGCCGCCAAGGCGCGGCTGTTCGCCATGCAGTCGCCGTTCCGCCCGGCGATCATCGGGCTCGATGCCGAGACCGAGCATGATGTCCTCGACGCCGCCGAAGAACCCGAGATCCAGTTCATCGAGGATGTCGACGCCGGCAAC
>JANOCM010000414.1:0-2169 GCA_031412175.1 Alphaproteobacteria bacterium | reverse complement strand
TTGAACAGGGCGCGCAGCGCCGGGCTGGCATCGTCGAGCATGTCCGCCGCCAGCGCGGCCACGAGTTCGGCGGCTTCATCGGCGGTGGACTCAAAGCCGCCTTCCTCGATCTCGGTGCCGTCCTCGGTCATGATTTCGGCGCGAAAGGTCACGCGGCCTTCGGCAACCACGGCCAGCGCCGCGACCGGGCTGTGACAGGTGCCGCCCAGCGCCGCGAGAAAGCCGCGTTCGAGATCGACGGCCGCGTGCGTCGCCGCATCGTCGATCGCTGCCAGCAGCGCGTGGCTTTCGTCATCGCCGGCGCGCGCCGTGATGCCGACGGCGCCCTGGGCACTCGCCGGCAGCATGGTTTCGATGGGCACCGTCGCGCCGGCGGCAACGCCGAGCCGATCGAGCCCCGCGGCTGCCAGCAAGGTCGCGTCGATGGCGCCGCTGTCGACCTTGGCCATCCGCGTCGCGACATTGCCGCGCAGCATCTCGATCTGCAGGTCGGGCCGCATCCCCAGCAGCTGCGCCGCGCGCCGCGGGCTCGACGTGCCGACGCGCGCGCCCTGCGGCAGCGCGTCGATGCTGTCGGCGCCGAGCAGCCGCTCGCGGACATCGGCGCGCGGCAGCATGGCGACAAGCGCGATGCCGTCGCGCAACTGCGTTTCGACGTCCTTCATCGAATGCACGGCGCAATCGATGCGGCCGTCGATCAGCGCGGCATCGAGCTCCTTGGTCCACAGCGCTTTGCCGCCGATTTCGGCGAGCGGCCGGTCCTGAACACGGTCGCCGGTGGTGCTGATGACGACGATTTCGGCAACCTCGGGCCCCCAGCCATGCGCCGCCGCCAGGGCCGCCGCGGTCATGTTCGCCTGTGCCAAGGCAAGGGGCGAACCCCGGGTTCCAAGCTTGAAAGTCTTCATGGGCCAGCCTTGTGAAAGGCGGCGCCGGCGTTGGCAAGATGCCGCACAACTTGTGCCGCCAGCTTGCCCGTCGTGTCATGATGCTCTAGCGGCAGCGCAACATGAGCAGAATCGCATCCGTCAGCCGCGCCACCAAGGAAACGGCGATCGAAGTGACCGTCAATCTCGACGGCACCGGCGATTATCGTGTCACCACCGGCATCGGCTTTCTCGATCACATGCTCGAACAGCTGTCGCGGCACAGCCTGATCGACATCGCGCTCAGCGCCAAGGGCGATCTCCACATCGATGCGCATCACACCACCGAGGACAGCGGCATCGCGCTCGGTGAGGCGGTGGCGAAGGCGCTCGGCGATCGCCGCGGCATCACCCGCTATGGCGATGCGCTGATTCCGATGGATGAAACGCTGACACGCGTCGCGCTCGACATCTCGGGCCGGCCCTATCTGGTGTGGAAAACCGCCTTCAGCCAGCCGCGGCTGGGGGAAATGGACACCGAATTGTTCAAGGAATGGTTCGCCGCCTTTGCCGGCTCGGCGGGGATCACGCTGCACATCGAAACGCTGTATGGCGTCAACAATCACCATATCGTCGAAAGCTGCTTCAAGGGCGTCGCGCGCGCGTTGCGCGCCGCCGTGGCGATCGATCCGCGCAAGGCCGATTCCGTGCCCAGCACCAAGGGTACGCTCGGCGGGACGCCGACAGACGCGAACGCCGGCGCGCCCCTGACCGATGTCTGACCGGATCGCCGTCGTCGATTACGGCGCGGGGAATCTTCGGTCAGCGGCACGCGCGCTCGCTGCGGCGGGTGCCGACAATGTCGACGTCACCAGCGATCCCGCGCGTATTGCCAGCGCCGACCGCATCCTGTTGCCCGGCGTCGGCGCCTTTGCCCAGTGCATCAACGCGCTGCGCGGCGCCACCGGTATCGAGGCGGCGCTGAGCGATGCTGTCCGCCGCCGCCAGGTGCCGTTTCTCGGCATCTGCGTCGGCATGCAGCTGCTGGCGACCGAAGGCCATGAACACGGCGTTCACCAGGGGCTGGGCTGGCTGCCCGGCACGGTGACGCGGCTGGCGCCCTCCGACCCCGATCTCAAGATCCCGCACATGGGCTGGAACAGCGTCACCGCCGCCAACGACAGCGGCGTGGCGGCAGGCGACGCGTATTTCGTCCATTCGTACCGGTTCGACCCCGATGATGCCGGCGACATCCGCGCCACCAGCGATCACGGCGGCGTGTTTCCGGCGATCGTCGCGCGCG
>JANOCM010000413.1:0-2050 GCA_031412175.1 Alphaproteobacteria bacterium | reverse complement strand
GACCGACCTGCTGCGCGACATTCTCGATGACGATGACGTGACGCTGACGCCCGAAACCAGCGCCCGCGACGTGCCGGGCTGGGACAGCCTTGCCAATGTCCGCTTCATGCTGGCGGTGGAGGGCGAATTCGGCCTGCGCCTCGCCGCCGCCGAGGTGGCGCGGCTCGACAGTATCGGCGACCTCGTGGCGCTGATCGACAGCCGGGTCTGACCCCAGCATCATGGCCGACCTCCACGTCGATCTCGCCTGGCTACCGCCGGCCCCCGACGATATCCGCGACCGCATCAAGGCGCTGGCGAACTATCCCGATTGGGGCCGCAGCGCGCGCGCCATCGCCGGACACGGCCTTGGCGAAGCAACACTGGCGCGGCTCGGGAAGGCGATCGCGGCGCGGCTGGCGGCCGGCGCCGACCCGGCGCCGCTGCTGCCGTTCCGGCTCGGGCTGGTCGGCAACGGCACGCTCGACCTGCTGGCGCCGCCGCTGGTGGCGACCTTCGCGCGGCACGGTTTTGCGCTGACCGTCATCACCGGCGACTATGACCAGGTCATGCCCGAGGCGCTGAACCCTGAAGGGCGCATCAACTCGGGCCGCCCCGATGCGGTGCTGATCGCCGTCGATCATCACGGCCTGCCCATCGGGCCGCCGGTGCCGGGCGATTCCGCCGCCGCCGACGGCCAGGTTGCCGACGCACTGGCGTTTTTCGACCGGTTGCGCGCGGGCTTTGCCGCCGCCGGCGCCACCGTCATCGTCGCCACTGTCGCGCCGCCGGTCGAAAGCCTCGCCGGCAGCCTCGATCGCGTCCTCGCCGGCACCCGCCGCAACGTCGTCGATCGCATCAACCTGGGGCTGGCGGAACGCGCCGGTGACGGCGCGCTGCTGCTGCTCGACACGGGCGCGCTCGCCGAAACCATCGGGCTGGCGCGCTGGCACGATCCGACCTTGTGGAACATCGCCAAGCTGCAGTTCCCGACGCAGCTGGTGCCGATCTGGGCCGATCATGTCGCGCGGCTGGTCGCGGCGTCGCGCGGCCGCAGCCGGCGGGCGCTGGTGCTCGATCTCGACAATACCCTGTGGGGCGGGGTCATCGGCGACGATGGTGTCGACGGCATCGCCATCGGCGAAGGCGATGCCACCGGCGAGGCGTTCCTCGAGGTGCAGCGGCTGGCGCAGGCCCTGCGCAAGCGCGGTGTGGTCCTCGCCGTATCGTCGAAGAACACCGACGCGGTGGCGCGGACGCCATTCACCGATCACCCCGACATGCTGCTGCGGCTCGACGATTTCGCGCTGTTCCAGGCCAACTGGAGCGACAAGGGCACCAACATCACCACCATCGCCGCCGAACTGGCGCTGGGGCTGGAAAGCTTCGTCTTCCTCGACGACAATCCCGCCGAACGCGCCTTGGTGCGGCGCACCCTGCCCGATGTCGCAGTGCCCGAACTGCCCGCCGATCCGGCGCTTTATGCCCGCACGCTCGCCGCCGCCGGCTATTTCGAGATGGCGGCATTTTCGCCCGAGGACACGGCGCGCGCCGAAATGTACCGGATGAACGCCCGCCGCGCCGCGCTGAAGGATCAGGTGACCGACATGGCGGCGTATCTGGCGTCGCTCGACATGGCGATCGGCTTTGCGCCCTTCGATGCCATCGGCCGCGCCCGCATCGCGCAATTGATCAACAAGTCGAACCAGTTCAACCTGACCACCCGGCGCTATACCGACGCCCAGGTCGAGGCGATGGCCAACGACCCGGCGGTGTTCACATTGCAGGTGCGGCTTACCGATACGTTCGGCGACAACGGCATGATCTCGGTCATCATCTGCCGCAACGGCGGCGCCGCGACCTGGGAGATCGACACCTGGCTGATGAGTTGCCGGGTGCTCGGCCGCGGCGTCGAACGCGCCGTGCTCGCCGAAATCTGCCACCATGCGCGGGCGGCGGGTGTAACGACCCTGCGCGGCCGCTATATTCCGTCGCCGAAGAACGCGATGGTGGCGGGCCATTACGCCGGGCTGGGCTTTGCGCCGGCCGGCGACGACAACGGCGAGACGCT
>JANOCM010000412.1:0-2191 GCA_031412175.1 Alphaproteobacteria bacterium | reverse complement strand
CCGGGGCGCCCGGCACCGCGGCTGGTCAGCGATGCGCAGCTTGCCTCGATGCGGCCGGGCAGCGTCGTCGTCGACCTCGCGGTCGAAAGCGGCGGCAATGTCGAAGGCTCGCGCGTCGGCGAAACGGCGGTCGTCCATGGCGTCAAGATCATCGGCCACAAGAACGCCGCCGGGCGCCTCGCGGCCGACGCGTCGGCGCTGTATTCGCGCAACGTTTTCAATCTCGTCAACGCGTTCTGGGACAAGGACGCCAAGACCGCGGCGTTCACCGCCGACGACGAGATCGTCAAGGGCATCAAGCTGACCGAGGGCGGCAAGGTCGTCCACGAACGCCTTTCGGCCTGAGGAGCTAGCGCCATGGAATTCCTGTCGATCTTCTCCATCTTCGTGATGGCCTGCTTCGTCGGCTATTACGTCGTCTGGTCCGTCACGCCGGCGCTGCACACGCCGCTGATGGCGGTGACCAACGCGATTTCGAGCGTGATCGTCGTCGGCGCGCTCATCGCGTCGTCGGCCGCCGCTGGCGGCTCCGAAGCGTCGAAATGGCTCGGGCTGATCGCGGTCGTGCTGGCCAGCGTCAACATCTTCGGCGGCTTTGCCGTCACCCGGCGAATGCTGGCGATGTACAAGAAAAAAGAAAAGAAGGCCGCCGTTCCGGCCGTCGCGGCGAAGTAAGGGGCGCAAATTACCATGGAACACGCTGCTGCCGCCGCCACGCCCGCCTGGGCGATGCTCGCCTATCTCGTCGCGGGCGTTCTCTTCATCCTGTCGCTGCGCGGCCTGTCGTCGCCCGAAACCAGCCAGCAGGGCAACCGCTATGGCATGATCGGCATGGGCATCGCCGTCGGCACGACGCTGTTTCTCCACCAGGTCGGCCTGCCGCTGATCATCGGCGCCATCGTCATCGGTGGCGGCATCGGCTATTACATCGCCCAGAACATCAAGATGACGGCGATGCCCGAGCTTGTTGCGGGCTTCCACAGCCTCGTCGGCATGGCGGCGGTGCTGGTCGGTGCCGCCGCCTATCTTAACCCGGCGGCGTTCGGCATCCTCGATACCGTCACCAATGAAATCCATGGCGCCAGCCGCGTCGAAATGGGGCTTGGCGTCGCCATCGGTGCCATCACCTTCTCGGGCTCGGTGATCGCCTTCCTGAAACTGTCGGGCCGCATGGGCGGCAACCCAATCATGCTGCCGGGGCGCCACATCATCAACCTCGGGCTGCTCGCCGGCATCCTCGGCCTCGTCGGCTATTTCGTCACCGACCAGAGCGCCTGGGTGTTCTGGACGATCACCGCGCTCAGCTTCGCCATCGGTTTCCTGCTGATCATCCCGATCGGCGGCGCCGACATGCCGGTCGTCATCTCGATGCTCAACAGCTATTCGGGCTGGGCGGCAGCGGCGATGGGCTTCACGCTCGGCAACACCGCGATGATCATCACCGGCGCGCTCGTTGGCTCGTCGGGTGCGATCCTGTCGTACATCATGTGCAAGGCGATGAACCGCAGCTTCATCAGCGTCATCGCCGGCGGCTTCGGCGATGCCGGCGGTGCCACGGAAAAGGGCGCGGCGATCCAGAAGGCCTACAAGGCCGGCTCGGCCGAAGACGCCGCCTTCATCATGAAGAACGCCGAAAGCGTCATCATCGTGCCGGGTTACGGCATGGCGGTTTCGCAGGCCCAGCACGCGCTGCGCGAAATGGGCGACATGCTGAAGAAGGAAGGCGTCAGCGTCAAATACGCCATCCACCCGGTCGCCGGCCGCATGCCCGGCCACATGAACGTCCTGCTCGCCGAAGCCAATGTGCCCTATGACGAAGTCTTCGAGCTCGAGGACATCAACAGCGATTTCTCGCAGGCCGATGTGGCGTTCGTGATCGGCGCCAACGACGTCACCAATCCGGCGGCCAAGACCGACAAGACCAGCCCGATCTACGGCATGCCGGTGCTCGACGTCGAAAAGGCCAAGACGGTGCTGTTCATCAAGCGCTCGATGGGCGGGGTCGGCTATGCCGGCGTCGACAACGAGGTTTTCTACATGGACAACACGATGATGCTGCTCGCCGACGCCAAGAAGATGGTCGAGACCATCGTCAAATCCCTCGGGCATTGAGGCGTCAGGCTCGTATTCATTCGAAGTGAAAAAGGGCCTCCGGCAGTTGGGGCCTTAGGCCTCAAACCCCATTTTGATG
>JANOCM010000411.1:0-13784 GCA_031412175.1 Alphaproteobacteria bacterium | reverse complement strand
GAGGCGGAATCCCGTCGCTTCATGGCGCAGGATGCCGAGGACGAACTCCTCGGTTCTGGCCAATGCCTTCATCGGGAAGGCGTTGTAGCCGCTGCCCACCTCCTCGATGCGCGCCAGCAACCGGTCGCCGACGCCGAAGGCAGCGCGCTTGCGTGCCTCGATCAGCCGGATGCGGGGTGGCGGCGTCGGCGCGTCCCAGCGGTCGGGGACGGCGATCGGGCCTTCGTCGCCGGCTTCGATGATGCGGATGACCGTCACCTTGGGCAGGCCGCCGCCCTTGTGGAGCGTGCGGCCGGGGCCGAGCTCGAGTTCGCCGGCCTCCTGCATGTCCTTGAGCAGGCCCTTCAGCGCGATCTTGTCCTGGGCGTGCAGGCCGAAAGCGCGCGCGATCTCACGCTTGCCGACGCTGGCCTGCTGCGAACGGATGAAATCGAGGATGGCCTGGCGGGTCGGCAGGCCGGGCAGCGGTGGCGGGGGGCGACGGGGCATGGCGCGACCATGGGGGGTCACGCTGCGCAGCGCAATGGCATCAGTGGGCGGCGGCGGCCACCTGCACGGCGGGTGCGGCCTCGCAGCGCGCGGCGATCACCGGCCAGTCCAGATTGCTCTGCTGGGGCAGTTGCTGCGCGATCGCGGCGTTGCAGGCGGCGACACTGGCGTAGGTTGCGGGCACCGCGCCGACACGCTGGCACTGGTCGCCATCGTCGGCACAGCCGAGCAAAACCATGATCACCGCACCTGCAAACATCGTTCACCCTTCCGTTGCCGACATGAACAAACGAGACGCGGCATCGGTTCCGATTGCGCCGGCGCGCCGTCGTCGCCACATTGGCGGCATGCAATCCATGGCCCACAACACGGCGGCGCCGCAGGGCAAGGCCGATTTCGGCACGCTGAAGCGCTTCCTCCCCTATCTCTGGCCACGCGCCGAGCCGGCGCTGCGGGCGCGCGTCGTCGTCGCCATGCTGCTGGTGCTGCTGGCCAAGTCGACCAGCCTGGTCATGCCGTTCGCCTTCAAGGGCGCCATCGATCGCATGGCGGCGGGGGTGCCCGACGGCATCCAGATCGCCGTGGCGCTGGTCGGCGCCTATGCGCTGGCGCGGTTCGGCGGGGTTTTGTTCGACAATCTGCGCAATGCCATCTTCGAAAAGGTCGGCCAGACCGCGGCGCGGCGGCTTAGCCAGGATGTCTTTGCCCATATTCATCGATTGAGCCTGCGTTTCCACCTCGAGCGCCGCACCGGATCGCTGACCCGCGTCGTCGAGCGCGGCACCAAGAGCATCGACACGATGCTGTATTTTATCCTGTTCAACATCTTCCCGACGGTGTTCGAGCTGACCGCCGTGTGCGTGATCTTCTGGATCAAGCTGGGGCCGTTGATGGTCGGCGCCGTGCTGGCGATGGTCGTGGCGTACATCTGGTACACGCAAAGGATCACCGACTGGCGGTCGAAACTGCGCCGCGAGATGGTCGATAGCGACAACAAGGCGGTGGCGCGCGCCGTCGATTCGCTGCTCAACTATGAAACGGTCAAATATTTCAACGCCGAGGCGCATGAAAACCGCAACTACGGCCTTGCCATCAAGCGCTATACCGATGCCGCGACGAAGAACGAGGTGTCGCTGGCGTGGCTCAACATCGGCCAGTCGGTCATCACCAACCTGATGATGGCCGGCGCGATGGGCTATACCGTCTGGGGCTGGCACCTCGGCAAGTTCACCATCGGCGACGTGGTGCTGGTCAACACGCTGCTGGCGCAGCTGTTCCGGCCGCTCGACATGCTCGGAATGGTCTATCGCGAGATCAAGCAGGGGCTGATCGACATGGAGGCGATGTTCGGGCTGATCGATACGCCCGCCGAAATCGCCGACATCCCGGGGGCGCCGGCGCTGGTGGTGCGCGGTGGCCATGTGCGCTTTTCGCACGTCGAGTTCGGCTATGATGCGCGGCGGCAGATCCTCCACGATGTCTCGTTCGATGTGCCGCCGGGGCAAAAGCTCGCCATCGTCGGTCATTCGGGGGCCGGCAAGTCGACGCTGAGCCGCATCCTCTATCGGTTCTACGACATCCAGGCCGGCGCGGTGACCATCGACGGGCAGAATATCGCCGAAATCACCCAGGATTCGCTACGCCGGTCGATCGGCATCGTGCCGCAGGACACCGTGCTGTTCAACGACAGCATCGGCTACAACATCGCCTATGGCCGGCCGGATGCCAGCCAGGCCGACATCGAGGCGGCGGCGCGCGGCGCGGCGATCCATGATTTCATCCTGTCGCTGCCCGATGGCTATGCGACTCAGGTCGGCGAACGCGGGCTGAAATTGTCGGGCGGCGAGAAGCAGCGCGTCGCGATTGCACGGACGATCCTGAAGGACCCGGCGATCCTGATCCTCGACGAGGCAACGAGTGCACTCGATTCGGCGACCGAAGCCGATATCCAGTCGGCTTTGGGCACGGTTTCGCAGAGCCGGACGACGCTGGTCATCGCCCACCGCCTGTCGACAATCACCGATGCCGACGAGATATTGGTGATGTCGGCAGGCCGGATCGTCGAGCGCGGCCGCCACGAAGCGCTGCTGCAGGCCGATGGCGCCTATGCCGAAATGTGGGCGTTGCAGCAGGCCGAAGCCGCGGAGGAACAGGCCATCGCGGCGGAATAGCACCTCCCTCCCCCCTGCGGGGAGGGAGGGCTGCTTAAACCTCCGCCGCAATCGCGCGGATCGCCTTTTCGAATGCCGCCACCGGTTGCCCGCCGCTGATCAGATATTTGCCGTCGATGACGATCGCCGGCACTGCCGAGATGCCCTGTTCGCGCCAGAAGCGTTCGTCGCGGCGGACATCGTCGATATAGCGGCCGGTTTCGAGCACCTCGCGCGCGGTTGCGGCATCGAGTCCGGCGGCTTCGGCCGCGTCTACGAGCACCTGCGGGTCGGAAAGCGCGCGGCCTTCGCTGAAATGCGCGGTGAACAGCGCCATCTTCATTTCGGCCTGACGCCCCTCCAGCCCCGCCCAGTGCAGCAGCCGGTGGCAATCGAAGGTGTTCCAGATGCGGCTGTCGGGGCCGGTTTTCATCGCAAAACCCAGTTGCTCGGCGGTGGTGCGGATCAAATCACGCGTGCCGCGCGAGCGTTCGGGGTCGGCGCCGTACTTCTGGGCGATGTGCTCGGCAACATTCTGGCCTTCGCGCGGCATGTCGGGGTTGAGTTCGAACGGCTGGAAATGGATTTCGGGAGTGACGACGTCGGCCGCGTTGGCCAGCGCCTGGTCGAGCGCCTTCAGCCCGATGACGCACCAGGGGCAGACGACATCGGACACAAAGTCGATGCGCATGGGTTTGGGCATGGGTGGGCCTCGTTGTGTTGCCGACGCAGTATCGCGCGACAGGCGCGCGCTGTCATCCCGGCGTAGGCCGGGACCCATACATCACACGTCCGGGGGCATGGGTCCGCGTGTGACGGCGTTTGTGGTTTATGGGCCCCTGCCTGCGCCGGGGTGACAGGGACTATTGGGCGTCGTTGGCGCCGCCAAAGCGCGCCGCATAGCGGCTGGTGATGCGTTCGACCGGCATGATGACGAAAACATCGACGGTATTGAACTGGTGATCGACAAAGCCGCCGTCGCCGACCATCGCGCCGACGCGCAGATAGCCCTTGATCAGCGGCGGCAGCGCGCGCGAAGCGGCGCGCGTGTCGATCATCGCGGCGGGCAGCCGGTCCATCGGCACGTGATTGCTGTCGTGCGCGCGGGCCCGCAGCTCAGGCGGGGCGAGGTGATGGTGATAAAGATATGACAATTCAGCGCTATGCAGCAGCGGATCGGCACCGTGCAGCGATGCACAGCCGAACATGTGGCCGATGCCGTGCGTCTGCAGATAGGCAGCGATGCCGCGCCACAGCAGCGTGATCGTGGCATTGTTGCGCCATGCCAGGGCGACACAACTGCGTCCAAGCTCCAATAATTGCCCGCTTTTGCTTGATTGCGCAATCAAGGGCGACAGGTCGTATTCGCTCGCCGAATAGAAGCCGCGATGCTGTTCGGCGACGACCTGACGCAGCAGGCGATACGTGCCGACCACCTGCGGCCGGCCATCCAACCCATGATCGACGACAAGCAGATGGTCGCAGATCGCATCATAATCATCGATATCGCGGCGCAGGCGCGCCATCTGCGGCGTCGGCGTCGCGCCCATTTCGTCGTAGAAAATCTGGTAGCGCAGCGCCTGCGCGGCGGCGACTTCCTGTTCCGACACCGCCAGCCGCACGTCGAGCTGGCCGACCCGGTGGATGCACGGCGCATTGGCGAGCAGATGGGCGGCAACGGCAGTCGGACGGCTGAGGGCAAGACCCATGAAACCAACTCCACATCGGCACCGAAACGGCGCGTTGCGCGGGCTGTAGCCGAGAAATGTTACAGTCGGTATTCCAAGCGTATCAAGACGGCACCGCCGCCGGCGGAAGGGCATTATCGACCAGCCCGGCGCGCATCATGTACAGGAAAATCAGGATGCCGGGGAGCGCCAGAGCGGTGGTCAGCAGGTAGAAATCGACATAGCCCATGGTTTCGATCAGCCGGCCGGCGGTCGAGGCGCTGAACGTCCGGCCGACGACCGACGCCGCCGCCGACACCAGGGCAAACTGCGTCGCGGTGAAACGATGGTCGCACAGCGCGGCGAAATAGGCGCCGACGGCGACGCCGCCGAACCCGCTGCTGAAATTTTCGAAACCGATCGCCAGCGCCATGCCGAGGTTGGAGTGCCCGGCGACCGCCAATATGGCAAAGCCCAGGTTTGAAATGCCCATCAGGACGAGGCTGATCAGCACCGACCGCTTCATGCCGATCATCTTGTACAACAGCCCGCCGATGAAGATGCCGACGAGCAACGCGACGAAACCGATGCCGACATCATAGCCGGCAATTTCATCCTTGGTGAACCCCAGGTCGGCGAACAGCAGCCGCAGCGACAGATTGGCGACGGTGTCGCCGATCTTGTGGAGCAGCACGAACAGCAAGGTCAGCGCGGCCCCCTGGCGGCGCAGAAAATCCGCCAGCGGCGCCACCACCGCATCCTGCACGGCGGCCCAGCCGCGCTTGGCGGCACCCGCAATCGCCGGGCGTTCGGGCTCGCCGAGCAGCAGCCCCGCCGCCAGCGCCGGCAGCACGAACAGCGTCGCGGTGACATAGGCCGCCGACCAGCCGACGCGGCTGGCGAGCACCAGCACCGTCGACGCCGCCAGCGCATTGCCGATCCGCCAGCCATATTGCGTCATCCCCGACCCGGTGCCGAGCTGTTCGGGCGTCAGATTTTCGATGCGATAGGCGTCGATGACGATGTCGAAGCTGGCGCCGGCAAAACCGACCGCAATCGCCGCCACCACCACCGTGCCGAGCGCATTGACCGGATCGGCGAGCCCCAGCCAGGTCACCGCCGCGACAACGCCCAGCGCCGTCATCAGCAGCCAGGCGCGGCGGTGGCCGATGGCATCGGCCCGCAGCGGCAGCCGCCAGCGATCGATCAGCGGCGCCCACAACAGCTTGAAATTGTACATCAGCAGCGCCAGCGCAAACGCCGTCACGGTTTTCTTCTCGATGCCGCTTTCGGCGAGCCGCGTCGTCAGCGTCGCCGCGATCATCGCGATCGGAAACCCCGACGCCATGCCGAGCAGCAAGGCGCCGACCGGGCCCTTTTCGAAATAGGGCCGCAGCCAGAAGGGGAGCGCTGCGCGCCAACCGGCGGCGATATCCTGGGTCATGCCACCCTTGTAATGGCCCCGCCGCCGCTGTCACCCTCAACCGGGGCCAGCGGCGGCAATGTCACCCGGGTGACGGCGCCGCCGTCGCTGCTCATCGTGATGGTGCCGCCGAACTGGCGGACCAGCCCGTCGACGATGCGCATGCCGAGGCCCGGCGCGGCATCGCTGTCGTTCGCCGGCGGCAGGCCGATGCCATCGTCGCGGATGATGATCGCCAGCCCGCCATCGGCCAGCGCCTCGTGACGCACCGTCACGCGGCCGCGATCGCGCCCCGGAAAGCCGTGCTTCAGCGAATTGGTGACGGTTTCGGCGACGACCAGCGACAGCGGCAGCAGGCGTTCGAGATCGACGCGGACATCGGGCAGATCAACATGGCATTCGATATGGCACTGGCCCGAACCATCGACGATTTCCTCGCAGATCGACTGGAGATGCGCGCCCAGCGCCTGGTTGGCGGCGGCCGGATCATAGAGGCGGCGATGCACCCGGCCCATCGTGTCGATGCGGTTGACCGCCTCGTCGAACGCCCGGGGGGCACTGGCCGGATCGGCGGCGATGCGGCGTTTCTGCAGGCGCAACAGCCCCGAAATGAACGCCATGTTGTTGGCGACACGGTGCTGCAATTCGGCGAACAGGTTGCGCTGCTGGTCATACAGGCTGGCGGTCAGCCGGCGTTCGGCGGTCAGCCGGTCGAGCGCACCCTGCATGATCGCGATCAGCGCGATATCGACGCCGGCGACGGCGAGGAAGAACAGCAACGGCATCACCGTGCCCTTGGCCAGCGCAAAGCTGTGGATCGGCGGGATCAGGAAATACCAGGCAGCGGCCAGCGACAGCAGCGCCGCCACAACGCCGGGGCCGACGCCGGCGAGATAGCTGATCAGGATGATCGCCGGAAAAAAGGTCAGGAACGGAAACCCGGCCGGAAAGCTGTCGCCGACGGCAAGGCGGATCGCCAGCGCAACGCCGACCGCCACGATGGCGAGACCATAGCCGACGAGCGGCCGATGGCGCAGCGACCCGGCGGTCAGGCGCAACGGCGCGCGCGGATCGGTGTAACGGGGCATGGGCAACATTTTTCCGGGCTGGGGGGAGGCATCAGGGTCGTGCAGCTGTGTACCGGCGTACCGCCTGTCCGGCCCGAATGCCGTACCGGTGCCCTTGGCGAGCCGCGGCCACAATACAGCGCTCTGGCGGGTTGCCAAGCCGGTTTGCCCCGGGAACAAAACGGCGTAGCATGGAGGCATGGATGTGCACCTGCCCTTTCGCCGCCCGACCCCCGGCCAACTGGCGCTCGCCGAATCGATCCCGGCGGCGGCAGCGCGCCCGGCGCCGGCGGTCACCAGCACGATTCCCGCCAGCGTCTACACTTGCCCCGACCGCTTTGCCCGCGAGCAGGACCGGCTGTTCCGCAGCCAGCCGGTGATCCTGGGGCCGTCGGCGCTGCTGCCCGGCCCGAACACCAGCGTCACCCATGATGGTTTCGGCGTGCCGCTGCTGATCGCCCGCGATGGCAAGGGCTGCGTGCGGGTGTTCCTCAACGTCTGCCGCCACCGCGGCACGCGGCTGGTCGAAGGCTGCACGGTGGCGCACGGCCCGGCCGTCACCTGCCCCTATCACGCCTGGACCTATGCGCTCGATGGCCGGCTGAAGGGCCTGCCGCGCGGCGAGACCTTCCCGGGCCTCGACAAAGCCGAACGCGGCCTGGTGGAAATGCCCAGCGTCGAGGCCGGCGGGCTGATCTGGGCCGGGCTCGATCGCGCGCGCAGCTATGATTTCGGGCTGGCCTCCGGGCCATTGGCGGCGGATTTCGATGCGCTCGATTTCGGTGGCCAGCATCTTTACGCCCGCGCCAGCCACGATGTCGCCGCCAACTGGAAGCTGATCGTCGATGCGTTCAGCGAAAGCTATCATGTCGTCCGCCTCCACGCCGCGACGATCGCGCCCTATTTCCAGGATGGCGTTACCAGCGGCGACCTGAT
The DNA here is from genome assembly GCA_031412175.1 of Alphaproteobacteria bacterium. GTDB lineage: Bacteria > Pseudomonadota > Alphaproteobacteria > Sphingomonadales > Sphingomonadaceae > Sandarakinorhabdus. Next base: position 6,052 of record JANOCM010000411.1, on the reverse strand, counting down.
CGGCCCGCACAGCCGGTCGCTGGTGGCGCGGTTGACGGCGCTGGACGGCGATATCGACGTTTCGAGCATGGCCGAGCTGCGCCGCACGATGACCTTTGCCTATACGCTGATCCCAGCGTGCATCATCGTCGCGTCGCCCGATTACATCAACATCATGACCTTGATGCCGCGCGCCGTCGACCGGACGATTGTGGAGGATTTCATGCTGATCCCGGCCCCGCCGGCGACCCCCAAGGCCGAGGCGCATTGGGCGAAAAGCTGGAAATTGCTCGACCAGGGGGTGTTCGCGGCGGAGGATTTTCGCGCCGCGACGCTCGGCCAGCAGGGGCTGTCGTCGGGGGCGGTCGATCATGTGCTGCTCGGCGGGCTGGAGCAGGGGGTGAAGCGGTTTCACGACACGGTTGAAGCGCTGATCGCGTAGCGTATCTGTCACCCCGGCGTAGGCCGGGGCCCATAAACCACGATCTTCGGCGCACGGGTTCACAACGTCGGCCTCCGAGTAGGGGTATTCTCAGGTGCCAAAGCTTGTGGTGTATGGGCCCCGGCCTACGCCGGGGTGACATTCTGGGCGGGTGCGTTTGCCGTCACCGCGCTGCAGCAAAAAATGTCGCCCGCGTGACGCATTTCTGTGCGAAACGAATCGCTTGCCGGCGCGTTTGATGCGCAGGTTCCGTTCAGGAGTGGTGTGTGCGCGTTCAGGTCCAGTCCCGTCTTGCCTTTGATTTTCCTGAACCCACTGAAACCATTGCCGCGATTCTGGCTGCTCATGCACCCGGGCAGATCGTCGAGAGCGAACGGTTGACCCTGTCGAACGGCGTGCGGCTGGCCGAATCGCTTGATCATGTCACCGGCGCGCGGTTGCTGCGCGGATCGCTCAACGGAAGCGTGACGATGGAGTACAGCGCCATCGTGCGGATCTCGCCGCGGCTCGAGCTGCCGCCGACCTTGCAGGTGGCGCCCTGGTCGCAGCTTCCGGTCGCCGTGCTGCCCTATCTGCTGCCCAGCCGCTATTGCCCGGTCGACCAGTTCCTGCGCTTTGCGGCGCGCGAATTCGGCCATCTCCAGCCTGGCGGCGCGCGCGCGCTGGCGATCCTCGACTGGCTGCACACCAATGTCGATTACGTCCATGGCGTGTCGAACGGCACCACCAACGCGTCGAGCACCTTCATCGATCGCGCCGGCGTCTGCCGCGATTTCACCCATCTCGGCCTCACCCTGTGCCGCGCCTCGGGAATCCCGGCGCGCGCGGTGTCGGCCTATGCGCTGGCGCTCGATCCGCCCGATTTCCATGCGGTGTTCGAGGTTTTCCTCGATGGCGGCTGGTGGCTCGTCGATCCGACGCGGCTCGCCCCCATCGCCGGCATGGTGCGCATCGCCCATGGCCGCGACGCCGCCGACATCGCCTTCCTGACCACCGCCGGCATGGTGACGCAGACCGGGATGATGGTTTCCGTAACGAACCTCGACGTCGTACCCCTTGATAAACCGTCCCACAATCCTAACACAGTAGAGCAAGCGGCCTAGACCTGTTAAGACGGCCGCGACGACGTGAAGGGACAGTGATGGCCAGCAAACCGACCGAAACCGCGATCAAGCTCGAAGCGCCGCTGGCGGTGAACCCCGTCGCCCCCGCGCAGGCGGCCGGGCTGGTGCCGCTGAAGACCGAACAGGTCAGCGAACTCGAATCCCGCGTCGACGCCTATATCGAAAAGCTGCTCGTCCAGGATGCTTCCAGCCCCGAATTCGGCAAGGAGATCGACAAGCTCGCCAATCTCGGTGCCACCGAAATCGCCTCGGCGGCGGGCCAGTCGAACCGTTTCCTCGATCGCCCGGTGCGCGCGATGGACAAGGATACCGGCATCGGCGCCGACCTGACCGCGCTGCGCGCCACCATCGAGGATCTCGATCCGTCGCGGCGCGGCGACATGACGACCAAGAAGAAGCTGTTCGGGCTGATCCCGTTCGGCGGCAACAAGCTGCGCGGCTATTTCGACAGTTACAAATCGGCGCAGACGCATATCTCCGCCATTCTCGGCCGTCTCAAGGACGGCAAGGACGAACTCCTCCACGACAACGCCGCGATCGACCAGGAGCGCGCCAATCTGTGGACCGCGATGGGCAAGCTCGAGCAGATGGTGCATGTGTCGAAGACGCTCGACAGCCGGCTCGAGCTGAAGGCACAGGAGCTCGACTACACCGATCCCGCCAAGGCCAAGGCGATCCGCGAATCGGCGCTGTTCCATGTCCGCCAGCGCACCACCGACCTGCTGACCCAGCAGGCGGTCAGCGTCCAGGGCTATCTGGCGCTCGACCTGGTCAAGAAAAACAACATCGAGCTGGTGAAGGGCGTCGACCGTGCCAGCACCACGACTGTCGCCGCGCTGCGTACCGCGGTGACCGTCGCCGAAGCGATGACCAACCAGCGGCTGGTGCTCGAACAGATCGGCGCGCTCAACACGACGACCGCCAACATGATCGATTCGACGGGTGAACTGCTCAAGACCAACACCGCCACCATCCACAGCCAGGCCGCCAGCAGCACCATCCCCATCGAGACGCTGCAGCGCGCCTTCCAGAACGTCTACCAGACGATGGATGCCATCGACACGTTCAAGCTGCAGGCGCTCGAATCGATGAAGACGACGGTCAACACGCTGACCAGCGAAGTCGAAAAGAGCCGCGGCTATATCGCGCGTGCCGAAGGCGCCAACCGGGCCAAGCTGGAAAACAGCGGCGCGTCGCCGTTCGAGGCGCTTAACTGACCATGGCCGACCCCGACCAGATCGTTGCCCGCAATGACGAGCGGCTGCGCCGCATGGCGGTCGGCGAGGCGGCGCAAAAGGCCCGCGCCCGCCGCCGCCAACGCACCGCCGAACGCGCCGGTGGTCGGGTCAAGCGCGCGCTGATCGTCGCCGTGTCGATCGTCGTCGCGCTGACCGTCTGGGGGCTGGTCACCGGTGGCGTCGGCACCACCGTGCTGATCCTCGCCATCATGTTCGGGTTGTTCGCCAGCATCGCCGCCGCTGTGTGGACGCCGGGCGAGGCCGAGCCGCACACGCTGACCGATGCGCCGCCCGCCGCGCTGCCTGCCGTCACCGACGCCTGGCTCGACCGCCGCCGCCGCGAACTGCCGCGCCTCGCCGCGCCGCAGGTCGATGCGATCTCGGCGAAACTGGCGACGTTGGAGGGCCAGCTGGCACAGGTCGGCCCGGCCGACCCGGTCGCGCAGGACCTGTCGCGGCTGCTCGGCAAGCATCTGCCCGAGCTCGTCGAACGCTACACCCGCGTCCCCGCCGACCAGCGCGCCCGCACCATCGACAGCGACGGCCGCACCATCGAAACGACGCTGATCGACGGGTTGAAGGTCGTCGAGGCGGAACTGACCCGCGCGTCCGACGAGCTTGCCTCCGCCGACCGCGACGCGCTGCTGGTGCAGGGCAAGTTCCTCGAAAACCGCTATGGCGGCGAGGCGCTGCCGCCGGGTTGAGGGGGCGCTTTCCGCGTTTCTCGCTTCAAATGTGTTTCGTCATCCCCGCGCAGGCGGGGATCCATCGCCCGCGTGTCGCTTTCGCGGGCTTGGCCTGGCGATGGACCCCCGCCTGCGCGGGGGTGACGACGGTCTTTTGAGCCTGTTCACCGCCAACCCGGCCTGAAAAAGCCCTTTCCAAAGCCTTCACGCCGCATAGACTGGCGCGCGAGGGAACTGGGCATGATCCGGCGGGCGATCGCGACCATCTTGTTGCTCTGGGCCGGGCCGGCGGCCGCTCAGCCGGCGCCGCGCGTGATGACCTGGGCACCGGCGCCCACCGTCTATCCGCCGCGGCTGGCGGTGCAGTTCGGCCATGACAGCCCAGTCGATGCCGCCGCCTGGCTGGATGGCGACCGCTTGCTGGTCACCGCCGATGCCGCCGACATGACCGTCATCGTCTGGGACGCGACGACCGGCGAGGTGATCGACCGCATCGCGATGCCGCTGCTCGGCCGCGACGGTCTCGTTAACGGCGCCAGCGTGCGCAGCCTGGCGACGACCGATTTCGGTGGCGAACGATCGGCGACGCTGACCGTCATCGCCTATGGCCTGCCGCGCCCCGATGGCACGGTGCGTGGTGAACGCTATCGGTTGAAGGTCGATCTGAAGACGCGGCGGTTCGAAACCGTGGCGCCGCCGGCGATCATCGCGCGCGCGGAGGTCGACCGCGTCGCCGGCGACGACGTGCTGGTCCCGCTGCCGGCGACGCAGGATGTCGACGGCCGGCCGGTGCGGCTGGCGCGCGATGGCAATGCCGTGCTGGTCGAACGCGTCGGCATGGCAGCGCCGCCGGGCCAACCCGCGCTACCGCCGGCGCTCAGCGTCATCCGGCTCGGCGGCGTGCCCAAGGGCTATTTCACCGACGCCGCAATGTCGCCCGACGGCTTTCGGCTCGCGCGCATCACTCGCGCCAGCAGCACTGGCGGCGAGACGACGGTCTGGGACAGCCGCAGCAGCTACACCGTCCCCGGATTTCCGACCGATGCGGGCTATGACAAGGTCGGCTGGATCGGCCGCGACCGCTTCTACGCCGCCAGTGCAGGGGGCACGACGCCGGCGATCGTCGCCGATGCCGCCAGCGGCCGCATCCTCGGCACCGTGCCGCCGCGCTGCCAGATGACGCCGGTCGGCGATGACGGGCTGTTCGTCGCCGCCGGGCCCGGCAGTTGCGGTGCCGCGCCGTCCGCCGCCGACGGGCTGTGGTTCTTCGAGCGCAACGATCCCGCCGGCAGCGGCTTCACTCTTGCCCGCCGCTGGCAACAGCGCCGCCTGCCCGCGGCGGCGGCGCGCGAGCTGGTGACGGCGTTGAGCGTCGGACCGTCCGAGGCCAAAATCCCCGGGAAATGGGAAATCTATGCCGCGACCCGGCCGCGCCTGCCGGTCAAGGGCGTCTATCCGGTCAACTGGCTGCATGTCGGCAGCGACCCCTCGCAGCCGGCGGAGTTTTTGTATTTCTTCAAGGCCGCCGACCAGCGCGGCCTGACCCAGGACCAGATGATCGCGCGGCGGCTGGCGGTGTCGCGCAGCGGCGACATCGGGCTATGGGCGTTCAGCGGCGACGTGCGGCTGATCAACGACGCCGGCCCGGTGACCGGGATTTCGCTCGAAACGATGATCGATCAGACCAGCCTGCTCGACAGCGACGACCGTGCCGTTGCCGTCGGGGCGGTCGCCGACCAGGCGCTGCAACGTTTCGATGCGAAGACCGGCGAGCGATTGCCCTCGCTGCCGGTGTCGGGGGTGCTGACGGGCGGCTATCTCAGCCCGCTGCCGTTGCTGTGGGCGGCGTCGAACGACGGCGCGCTGCGCTTCTGGGACACCCGCACCGCTGCCGCGCGCACCGGCCAGCCGGCGAACTGGAACCAGGGCGAGACGGCGCCGCTGCTCCAGATGTTCAGCTTTCCGGGCAATCGCTTCTTCGCGAACCTGCCCGATGGCCGCTATGACACCAATCTCGGCCCCGATACTGCGGCGGTGCGCTGGATCATGCCGCACCGGCCGTTCGAGCCGCTGCCGGCGCAGACCTTCATGCGCAGCCGCTATGAGCCCGATCTGCTGCGGCGGCTGCTGGCATGCATCGGTGCCGGCGATTGCACCCGCGAATTTCCGCCGCTCGCCGATGTGCGCAGCCTCAACCGCGCCGTGCCGGTGACGCGGATCATGTCGGTCACTCCGGTGCCCGGCGCGCACGCCGTCACCGTGACGGTCGAAACCCGCGAGGGCATCGACCAGGTCGATGGCCCGATCGGCGCGACCGCTTTCCAGACCTCGGGCGCGCATGATCTGCGGCTGTTCGTCGACGGCCGGCTGGTGCAGCAGGCGCCCGACGTGCTGATGACGCGGGCAATCGCCGGCGACGATGCGGCGTGGCGGGCGGCGACGGCGCTGCCGCAAGTGAAGAACCCCGATCGCGATTGCGGCAATTGCTACGATGTGCCGGCGCCGCAGACCTTCACCGTGCCGATCCCCAGCGATGGCCGGCCGATCACCCTGTCGGCCTATGCCTTCAACGAAGACCGCATC
>JANOCM010000410.1:0-1543 GCA_031412175.1 Alphaproteobacteria bacterium | reverse complement strand
GCAGCGGATCGCCTATCTCGGCAAGAACAGCGACCATTATTTCGAACTGCTGATCGGTGCTGCGAAGGCGGGGGTGGTGATGGTGCCCGTCGGCTGGCGGCTGGCCCCGCCCGAAATCGCCTTCATCGTCGACAATGCCGAGGCGCGGCTGCTGTTCGTCGGCGCCGAATTCACCGCGCTGGTCGCGGCCCATGCCGGCGACATCGGCCCCGATCGCGCCATCATCGCGATGGAGCCGGGGTCCGACTGGCCGACATACGAGGCCTGGCGCGACGCAGCGCCCGCCACGCCACCCGCCGCTGTCGTGGCGCCCGGCGATGTAACCGTCCAGCTCTATACTTCGGGCACCACCGGCAAGCCCAAGGGCGCGATGCTGACCCACGACAACCTGCTCACCGGCCGCCGGTTCGGCAAGGTCAACCCGATGCCGTGGAACGAATGGGGGCCCGACGATGTCAGCCTCGTCGCCATGCCGGTCGCGCATATCGGCGGCACCGGCTGGGGGTTGGTCGGTCTCGTCAACGGCGCGCGCGGCATCATCGCGCGCGAATTCGATCCGCTGAAGGTGCTCGACTATATCGAGCGCGACCGTGTGTCGAAGATGTTCATGGTGCCCGCGGCGCTGCAGATCGTCGTCCGCCAGCCACGCGCCCGCCAGGTCGATTACAGCCGGATGAAATACATCCTCTATGGTGCCTCGCCGATCCCGCTCGACCTGCTGCGCGAATGCATGGAGGTGTTCGGCTGCGGTTTCTGCCAGCAATATGGCATGACCGAGACCACCGGCACGATCGTCTATCTGCCGCCCGAGGACCATGATCCCGCCGGCAACACCCGCATGCGCGCCGCCGGTCTGCCGCTGCCGGGCGTCGAGATCTGCATCCTGGGCGACGACGGCCAGCCGCTGCCGCCCAACAGCGTCGGCGAAGTGGCGACGCGGTCGTACGCCAACATGCGCGGCTATTGGAAGCTCGACGAGGCCACCGCCGCAACCATCGCCGCCGATGGCTGGCTGCGCACCGGCGACGCCGGCTATATGGACGACGACGGCTATCTGTACATCCACGACCGGGTGAAGGACATGATCATCACCGGCGGCGAAAATGTCTATCCCGCCGAGGTCGAAAGCGCCGTCTATGGCCATCCCGATGTCGCCGAGGTCGCGGTGATCGGCGTGCCCGACGAAAAATGGGGGGAGGCGGTAAAGGCCGTCGTCGTCGCCAAACCCGGCCACACGATCGACCCCGATGCGATCATCGCCTTTGCCCGCACGCGGATCGCCGCGTTCAAGGCACCGAAATCGGTCGATGCCATCGCCGCGCTGCCGCGCAATGCCTCGGGCAAGATCCTGCGCCGCGAACTGCGCGATCCCTATTGGGCGGGCAAGACGCGGCAGGTGAACTGAGGCGGCAGCTTGGTGACCCCTACGAGAATCGAACTCGTGCTTTCGCCGTGAGAGGGCGACGTCCTAACCGCTAGACGAAGGGGCCGTGCGGGAGGCGGGGAATGAACCCCGCGCTCGCGCTTGTCAATCAGGCCGCGC
>JANOCM010000409.1:0-2965 GCA_031412175.1 Alphaproteobacteria bacterium | reverse complement strand
ATCGATGCTTGGCTGGCGGCATGTGGCGTGCCTGAACTTCCCGGCTCGTCATCCCGGGCTTGACCCGGGACCCAGCTTTCTTCTCTTCTTTCAAGCAAGGACAACTGGGTCCCGGGTCAAGCCCGGGATGACATCAAAACGCCGGATCGTGGATCCCGCACTCGCTCTTGTCCCACCCGCGCCAGCGGCCGGCGCGGGGGTCTTCGCCAGGCTGCACCTGCGATGTGCATGGCACGCAGCCGACGCTGGGATAGCCTTGGGCTTCGAGCGGGTGGCGCGGCAGTTTGCGGGCTTCGAACGCCGCGTCGATCGCCGGCTTTGTCCAGTCGGCGAGCGGGTTGATCTTCAGCCGGCCTTCGTCGATCTCGAACCTTGGCAGCGCCCCGCGGCCGGCCTGGAAGCCCTTGCGGCCCGAAATCCAGGCGTCGAAGGGCGCCAGTGCGCGGCGCAGCGGCTCGACTTTCCTCAGGTCGCAGCAGCCGTCGGGGTCATAGCTCCAGCGCAAGGATGTGGCATCCTTGGCAGCAAGCAATCGCGGATCGGGGCGATAGACGCGCAGGTCGGTAAAGCCCAGTTGCTCCGCCAGCGTGTCGCGATAGGCGAGCGTTTCGCCGAAAATCTTCTGGGTGTTGATGAAGATGACCGGCACGTCCTTGTCGACTGCCGCCACCAGGTCGAGCAGCACGGCGGATTCGCTGCCGAACGACGAAACGGCGGCGACACGGCCTTTCAGTTCGCTCGCCAGCAAATCGGCGAGCATTTCAGCTGTGCCGATGCCGGCATATTTGGCCGCCAACCGCGCCACATCGGCAGCCGTGAACGGCGGCGTGGTGTCGATGCTGTCGATCTGGCGGGCCGGTTTAGCCATGCCGCAATGCCCAGACCGGCGGCCTGGCGTCGGCGGCCTTCATATAGACATAGGGATAGCGATCGAGCGTCGCCTGCACGACTTTGGGGTCGAGCGGCTTGTCCGGGGCGAAACTGTCGAAACCGACCCGGCGCATGAACTCGATCTGGTCGACGAGCACATCGCCGGCGGCGCGGATCTCGCCGCCGAAGCCGGCTTCGCGCAGGATCCGCGCCGACGAATAGCCGCGGCCGTCGCGGAATTTCGGAAAGGCGATCTCGACAAGCTTTAGCCGGCCCAGATGCGGGGTGAGGCTGCGAACATCCTCGCCGGGTTCGATCCGCACCGCGGCGAAATTGCCGCCCGCCAGGAAATCCGCAAGCGGCGCGATCGGGCCATCGTCGGGCGCGTCGGTCCGCCAGCGCAGCAGCGCCGGGCTGTCGTCGAGCGCCGGCGAGGGCGCGCCGGCGACGGCGACCTGGTCCTGATTATCCATAAACGGCATCCTTGAACGGCGCCGGCCCGAGGCGGCGATAGGTGTCGAGAAACCGCTCCGACGGGTCGGTGCGCGCGGTGCGGTAGAATGCGATCAGCTTGTCGACGGAATCGACAATGCCGTTTTCGTCGAACCCCGGCCCGAGGATTTTCGCGAGCGACGCGTCTTCCGCGCCCGAGCCGCCGAGCAACAGCTGATAGGCTTCCTCGCCCTTTTTATCGACGCCGAGGATGCCGATATGGCCGGCGTGATGATGGCCGCAGCCGTTGATGCAGCCGCTGACCTTGATCTTCAACTCGCCGATATCCTGCTGCTCGGCGGTGTCGTTCTCGAACTTGGCTGCGATGCGCTGGGCGATCGGAATCGAACGCGCGTTGGCGAGCGTGCAATAATCCATGCCCGGGCAGACGATGATGTCGGTGACGAGATCGAGGTTCGGCGTCGCCAGATCGGCGGCATCGAGCGCCTGCCAGACGGCGTAGAGATCGGCCTTCTTCACATGCGCCAGCACCAGGTTCTGGCTGTGCGTGACGCGGATTTCATCATGGGCATAGCGTTCGGCGAGATCGGCGATGACGTCCATCTGCGCCGAAGACGCATCGCCGGGAATGCCGCGCTTGGGCTTCAGGCTGATCGTCGCGATGGCGTACCCTGCCTGCTTGTGGGCATGGACATTCTGGTCGACCCACAGCTTGAAATCAGGGTCCGACAGGTCGAGCGTGTCGGGGGCCGCGGCGTCATAGTCCGGCTCGGCGAACTGCCCGATGATCCGGTCATACTCGGCCTTCGGCGCATCGAGGCCGAGCGGTTCGAGCACCGCCCATTCAGCCTCGACCTGGCGCGTGAATTCCTCGATCCCGAGCTCGTTGACGAGGATCTTGATGCGCGCCTTGTAGATGTTGTCGCGGCGGCCATGGCGGTTGTAGACGCGCAGGATCGCTTCCGAATAGCTGAGGAACTGCGCGACCGGGATCCATTCGCGCACCACCTTGCCGATGATCGGCGTGCGGCCCATGCCGCCGCCGACATAGACGCGGAAACCCAGGTCACCGGCAGCGTTGCGATACAGCTGAAGCCCGATATCGTGGAGCTGGATGGCGGCACGATCGGTGTCGCTGGCGATGACGGCGATCTTGAACTTGCGCGGCAGGAACGAAAATTCCGGATGCAGCGTCGACCATTGCCGCAGCAGCTCGGCATAGGGCCGCGGGTCGGCGACTTCATCGGCGGCGGCGCCGGCGAACTGGTCCGAACTGATGTTGCGGATGCAGTTGCCGCTGGTTTGGAAGGCGTGCATCTCGACCTTCGACAGGTCGTCGAGCAGGTCCGAAAACTGTTCCAGCTTGATCCAGTTATACTGGATGTTCTGGCGCGTGGTGAAATGGCCATAGTCGCGGTCGTACTTGCGCGCGATATGCGCCAGCATCCGCATCTGGGTACCCGAGAACGTGCCATAGGGAATGGCGACGCGCAGCATATAGGCGTGCAGCTGGAGATAGAGGCCGTTCATCAGCCGCAGCGGCTTGAACTGGTCCTCGGTGATCTCGTTGCGCAGGCGGCGGCCGACCTGGTCCTTGAACTCGGCGACACGCGCGTCGACGATGGCCTGGTCATATTGGTCG
>JANOCM010000408.1:0-2823 GCA_031412175.1 Alphaproteobacteria bacterium | reverse complement strand
TTCCAGCTGCCGATGACGATGAGCTGTTCGTCCATATCAATCGTCCATATCAATCGTGCATGTCAGTCGTTCGCTCCCGCTGGCCGCGCCGACGCATCACCGCGAAGCCGCTGCAACAAATCGTCGAGCGCGGTGGATTCGGTGGTGAAATGCCGCCGATCGGTCTTCAGCCCGCGCTCGCTGTAGAACACGTCCCAGCCATCGCCGCTGGCGATCAGCACATAGCATTCATCGTCGATTTCATCGATCGCAAACGCCAGCGGATCGATCCGCCATTCCATCACGGCGCGCGCGAATTCGTCGCGATTCATGGCCCCACCTTGGTCAGATAGCCCTTGGCGACGGCCTCGCCGACCGACATCGGCAATTCATACTGCGTGCCCTTGCCGACTTCGCCGAACCAGGGCGCCACCTTGCCCGATTGGACCTCGATCGGCTTGACGACCTCATAGACATTATAGGGCTTGGCCGTGGTGCCCGGCGCCAGGCTGCGCGCCGATACCGGCGTGCCGACCGGCGAGACGAAGGTGCCGCCTTCATAGCCATAACGGTCGACGCGGGTGCCGCGCGGCAGGGTGCGCGCCACGGGCGCCCCCTCGAACCCGCGGTTCGGCGGCCAGACGATCTCGCCCGGCTCGGCCGGTTTGGGCTTGCTCGGGCCGCCGGTGTTCTTTTCCTTGATGATCCGCCGCGCCAGCCACGCCATGAACACGGCGCCGCCCAGGCCGACGAACGCCTTGGCATAGCCTTCGCCGCCGCGATCGAGATCGGCTTCGCTTTTGGCGGCGATCACCGCGATCGTCGTGGTGATCAGCAGCCCGAGCGCCGCGATTCCGGCGCTGCCGGCGAGGTAGAACACCATCGCCAGCATCGCCGCGTCGAACACCACCGCCGATACCGGATTGGTGTTGGCCAGCGCGCCGGCGATGAAAAACGCGGCGAGGATCTTCAGATTGTCGAGCGTGAACAACTGCTGGAAGGCGTTGCTCAGCTCAGGCCCCATGTATTTCGCCGACCGCTGCAGCGCCGCGATCACCTTGTCCATGCTGTCCATCGCGGCGACAGCGGCATCGGCTTCCTGCGCCGCGGTCAGCGTCATGCCGGGCGGCGGCTTGGCGACCATCGCCCGGTTGGTCGCCGGCAGCGGCACGGTGATCGTCGGCACCGCGTCGTGCATTTCGAAAATCAGCAGCCGGCGGTTGGCGACATCGCGGCGGACGACGCCGAGCAGATCATGGTCATCAAGCCCGGTGATGTCGCTGCCAAGGTCGTTGCGCCCCGGCCACAGCCGGATTTGCGCGAGCGCGCCGGGGTCGCGCGCCAGCGTCGCCAGGGCGGCGCGCTGGCCGAGTTGCGCGATACGCTGCACCTCGATCGGAAAGCCGGCGGCACGGCCAAGGAACAGCCGGCCGCGCGCAGTGCGAATGACCAGATGCCCTGAGATCGCCGCCCCCTCTCGTTCCATCCGCACCTGACACGAATTCGCGGCGATTCGCCACTAGACGCCGCTGGCCGCCACCACGTCGTCGGCGCGCGCCAGCCATGCCCCCGGCTGCGCCGCCAGCCAGGCGATCAGCGCGGCGATGGCGTCGATGCGATAGGGCAGCGCGCTGATATAGGGCGTCAGGTGGATCGGCAGCATCCGGCCGCCATATTTGTCGACTTCGCCATCGAGCCAAAGATAGGCATCGCGCAACTGTTCGGCATAGCTGTCGGCCGATTGCTGGCAGGTGGCGATGACCTGGCGATCGGACAGTTCATGGTTGAGCGGCAGGTTGACGATGCTGCCCGCCGGCGTCGTCATCCGGTACGGCAGTTCGTCGTTCACCCAATCGAGGCCATAGCCCAGCCCGGCTTCGGCCAGCAGCCGCGGCGTGTTCCAGCTTTGCGACCGCGCGATCGACAGCCAGCCCGAGGGCCGCACCCCGGTCACCGCCTGCAGGCCCGACAGGCTGTCGGCGATCAGCGCGCGTTCGTCGGCCTCGGCCAACCCCGTCGCGATCGTGCCGTTCATGTCGGTCGAATGCGCGATGATCTCGTGACCGGCGGCAACGATGCGCCGCGCCAGATCGGGGAAACGCTCGGCCCAGCGGCTGTTCATCGCGAAACTGGCGCACGCGCCCACCGCCGCCAGCGCCTCGACCAGCCGCGGCACGCCCAATCGCGAGCCATAATCGCGCGCGGTGAAATGCCGGTAATCGGGAAACGCCGTCGCCATATGCCCCGGCGCGCGGAACGGCGTGTCGGTGGGCGTCAGCGGGAAGAACTCGCACGAAATAACGATCACCACCGCCACTCGCTTGCCGGCCGGCCAGGCAATCGGCGCCCGCTCGGTGATCGCCGACCAGGGGTAAAGGTCATGGTCCATCCCGCGGCGGCGATGCGGATATTCGAGATAAGCGGGATCGAGCGTCACGCGCCCTGCCCCCGATACGCATCGGCAATCGCCCCCGCCGTGGTGATCCATGCCCGGCCATCGCCGGCGAGATGCTCAAGCACGCGTTCGAACGCGCCGATGCGATGCGGCTGGCCGATCAGGTAACTGTGCAGCGGAATGCACATCACCGTCCCCGAAACCGCCCCCTCGCGCGCCAGCCGGTCGTACTGGCGGATCAGCGCATCGGCGTAATCGCGGGGACTCATGTTGTAGATGAAAAAGCCATAGTGATCGTTGACCTCCAGGCTGTACGGCATCGAGATCAGGTCGCCGGTCGCGGTCGTCACCCGGCCGGGCCGATCGTCGTGATACAGGTCGCAGGTGTAATCGAGGCCCTGTTCGGCGATCAGGTCCATGGTCCGCACCGTGTGGGTCAGCGCCGGCGC
>JANOCM010000407.1:0-8376 GCA_031412175.1 Alphaproteobacteria bacterium | reverse complement strand
GCCGCCGGTCAGCGCGGTGGCAGCACCGATCAGGTCGCCGAGCAGGCCCTTCGTCGGCATCACGAGTTTCTGCATGGCAGCGATCCGCGATGCGACGCCGGTTGCCATGGCGATCGGATTGCCATCCTCGAGATCGTTGGTGGCATCGAGTTCGAGCGCGAAACCGAAGGTTTCCTCCGGGTCGAACGGCGCCGCGGTGGGTGCCGGCGCGGCGCGCTTGGCGGGATCGACATCGAACGGATTCCACGGCTTGAAATTCCGCGTCATCTTGGCCGGATTGTACTGGAACGGGATGATGTTGGGCACGACAATTCCGAGATCCTCCATCAGCTGGACGATCGCGCCGCGCAGCAGCGGCGGGCTGAGGGGGCTGCCGGTGTCAGCCACGCAGCGCACTCCTGGTGCGGCGGATCGGCGTCACCGCCGGCGGCGGCGGGCTGCGGCCTTCCTTGACCAATTCGGCGCCGGCGCCCTGATCGAAATCGGCGAAGTCGGGCTTGCGGCCGTCCGCCAGCGCGGCATAGGCAGCGCTGAGCACCGCGCTCTTGATCTGCGCCGGCGACAGGTCGTGGCGTTCGGCAAGCATGGCGATCGCGGCCGGCTCGGGCATATCGAGGCCCAGCGCGGCGATCGCCAACGTCCAGACCCGCGCGCGTTCGGCGGCGCGCGGCCGCGGGAATTCGATATGGTGGCGGATGCGGCGGGTGAACGCCGGGTCGAGATTGGCGCGGCGGTTGGTCGACAGGATGACGATGCCGTCATGCGCCTCCATCAGTTGCAGCAGGTGCCCGGTGTCGGCATTGGCATGGCGATCGGTCGAATCCTTGACGTCGGTGCGCCGGGCGAACAGCGCATCGGCTTCCTCGAAGATCAGTGCCGCCCCCGCCGCGCGTGCCCGGGCAAAGGCCAGCGACAGGTTCTTGGCAGTTTCGCCGATGTATTTGCTAGTGGTGGCCGCAAGATCGACGACGAGCAGGTTGACGCCGAGATCGCGCGCGATGACCTGTGCCGCCATCGACTTGCCGACCCCCGGTGGCCCGGCGAACAACGCGGTCAGCGCCGCGGCGCCGGCAAACTGGCGCGCGCTGTCGGGGTCCGCCAGCAGCTTGGCGCGCGACCGCGCTTCGAAGGCGAGGCGGCGCAGTTGCGCGGTCACGCTTTCGTCGAGCACCAGATCGTCCCAGTCATAAATCGGATCGACGACGCGGCCGACGCCCTGCATCCGTGACCGCGCCAGCGCGCGCAGATGCGCGGTCGCCTCGCCGACGCTTTCGGGTAGCGCCCGCGCCGCGTGCGCCAGGTCGCCAAAGGCCAGGCCGGGAATGCTGGCGATGGCGGCGTCGGCGTCGGCGAGCTGCGGCGCCAGTTGCCGCCACAGCGCCGCCTTGGCGGCGATGCCGGGTTCGGGCAGCCGCACGACGATATCGGTGATGCCGTCGCGCGCCGGCGGCGCGGCGCCATCGTCGACACAGACGCATTGCAGCGGCGCGAGTGCGATCTTGCCCGGCCAGTCGGGGGCGCCCGATCGCCAGACCAGCGCGACATCGGCATAGAGCGCAAAGCGTTGCAGCCGCATGAAATTTTCGGCCCAGTCGCTGCCCGCGAGCGCCGCCGGATCGACCGCGAGCGCGCTGCGGCCGAGCGCCTGCGCCACCGCCGCCGCAAACTGCCGCCGGCCGCTGCCGGCACGCGCCTCGACCACCAGCCGTACCGCACCGCCGCCGGCAGCGCGCGCCAGCCGGTCGGCGTTAGTAGCGACCGGCCAGTCACCGGGGACGTCCCCCGCCGCCAGTGGTTCGACGCCGAGCACGAGCGCCTGGTCGAGCGAGACCGCGCCGAACAGCCAGTCGATGATGCGCGGGTCGGCCTCGAACTCCAGCGCCGCCCCTGGCGCCTCGCGGCCGGCGCGGACCAGCGCCCACATCGCCAACGCGCCCGTCGGCCGCCAGATCGGCCGCGCCGGCAGGCCATGCAGCCGCCGCGCCAGCGCTTCGCCGGGCAGCGCCCGCGTCGAGCCCTGCGCCGCCGCGACCAGCGGCCCCAGCGCCGGTTCGACCCCGACGGCGACCGCCAGCTGCAGCAGCGCCTGTTCGGCCGGCGCCAGCGCAAAGCGCGTCACCAGCCGCGTCCAGGTGGCGCCGGCATCACCGGCGAGCAAGGCCAGCGCCGCCGCATCCTCGCCCGGTGGCTGGGTCGCCTGCCAGGCCGTTTCGGCGGTGGCGTCATCGCTATCGCCGATCGCCAGCCACGCCAACCGGCGCAGCAGCCGGGCGCGCACGGCGACGGCGATCAGCTCGGCGGCGGTCGGCTCCGTCATGGCGTGGTGATCCAGAAGGGCTGCGATTCGGCGCCGTTGATCACCAGCCGCACCGGGTGGGTGCCGGCCTCGGCAATATCGAACAGCGGCTGGAACTCGATGCCGCCGGCGCGACGTACGAAGCGACCACGGTTGGCCGCCGGCGGGCCCGGGAAGCCCGTCGCCTCGACATAGATTTCGCCATCGACGGCGAGCAGCGCGTCAATCTCGGGCGCCAGCATGTCGAACAGGTTGACGACGCGAACGATGATGCGGCCCTGGCCGTTGGGCGGATCGACAGAATCGATGCGCGCACCGAGCGAAAAAGCGACCTGGTTGCTTTCCTGCCGCGTCGTCCGGGTGACACCGCTGCGCGTCGTTGCCGTGCGCGTCGTCTCGATTGCGACGGTATAGATTCCAGGCGTCGTCTCCAGACTGACCGGCGGACCCCCACCATCGGCGATGTCGAGGCTGGGCTGCATCTCGAAACGCGCTTCGCCGCTGCCGGTCGTGACCGCCCAGGCCGGATTGAGCGCCGGATCGATGCGCGCGGCGCGCACCGGCGGCACCAGCGCCTGCCAGCGCGGCGAACGCAGGACGATGTGCGCGCTTCCGCGGCGGCCATCGCCCGACAGGCTGGTGCCGCGCACGATAATGCGGTTGACCGGCCCCGCCGCCAACCCGGGGGCAAGCGTGGCGCGCGCCGGCGCGGTTTCGATGAGCTGCGGCCCGATGCCGGTGGCGGCGGGCGGCTCGAACTGCACCAGTCCGGCGACGGCATCGATGCGCGGCGCCTGGCCGGCGCTGACGAACAGCCCGATATCGAACACCGTGCCGCGCGTCGCCACCGGCGGCTCGGGCTCGATGACCACCGGACGGACTTCGTAATAGGCCGACAGACGCGTCGTCGCGCTGTCGTCGGCGTGCCAGAAGCCCAGCGCTTCCTCGGGCGTCAACGCGCGCATGGCGATGTCGAAGCGATTGTCGCGCCCGGCCAGCGCCGCCGGCATCACCGGCACCGGCGGCGTGCCATCGGGCGAGAGCAGCAGCGCATCGGTGAGCCGCGGGAAATCATGCATGGTCTTCATGGCGAGGCCGAACAGCAGCTGCTGCATTTCGGCATCGAAGACATCGTTGACCGAATGATGCGCGGTCAGGATGTAATAGAGCATGAGGGTGAGCGATTGCCGCGCCACTGGATTGCCGCCGGCACCGGGCGGCGGATCGTTCTTCGAATGCGGGTCCTCCATGACATGATAGAGGTGGAGATTGAGCGTGCTGGTCGCAGCGCCGACGCGCTCCGGCGGCATGGCGCTGACCGTCAGCGTCGGCGCCATGCCGGCGCGGACCAGCAGCGCGCGCACGTTGAGATCGAGCAAGTTCTGCAGCGTCTGGGTGACGAGAAAGAGATTGGCGGTGGCCATCAGCGCCGCCTGAGGCCGAACAGGGTGATGGTGCGCGGCTCCGCGCTGAGCGGTCCGATCTGCGAGGCCTGCGCGGCGGTCATCGGGCGGCGGGGAGCGGGTGGCGTATCGCGGCGTTCGCGGGACTCGGCACGCTGCGGCTCGGGGGCGGAACGCGGCGGCGTCGGGGCGGCAGCGGGCGCGGGTTGGGGTGGCGGCGCCTCGGCGGTGGCGGGGGGTGGCGGCAGCGGCGGCGGGCGCAACAGTTGGGCCATTGCGGGCGGCGTAGTTGACGTGACCATTTGCGGGTCCGGTGACGGGATTTCGGGGCTGGTAGCGGCAACCGGCGCCGGGGCGGGCGGCATGGCCGACGTGGCAGCGAAGGGCGGCGGCGGTGGCGATTCGGCAGGACGGGCGGGCACCGGCGCGGCGGTGGCAAGGCGGTTGTCGGCCGGCTGCGCGGCCTTGGGTGTGGGCGTAGGTGGCTCGGCGACGCTGGCAGGGGGCGGCGGCGAAACCGGAGGTTCGAGCGGCGTGGCAACGGGTGGTGCCGGCAGCACGAGATCATCGGCAGCGACGCGGCCTAACGCGTGCGGCGGCGCGGCGACGGCGGTCGGTGGCGGCGCTGCCGGCGCAGCGGCGACCGACTCCGGCGCAACCGCCGGTGTTGACCGAAGCGGCGACGGGTCGGCGGGTTCCACAATCGGCGGCGCAACGGCGCTGTCGCGGCGTGGCGATGGCGACGTGCGGCCCGGCGCATCTCCAGCCTCGGCGATCGATCCTTCCGGCTCCGCCGGCGACATCAGCCCGAACAACCCTGCGAGCACCGGATCGTTTAGGCGCTGGTCTGCCGCCGCGATCGGCGATTGCGAGGCCCCGGCTGGCGCGGGCTGCGGTACCGCGGCACCGGCGGCGCGATCGAACAGGCGCTGCAGATAACCGCTCATGCGCTGCGCCGCGCCAGCCGCACCCCGGCGGCGCGTTCGGATTCGATCATGCCGGCATAGGCGCGGCGTTCGTCACGGCCCAGCGACAGGATTTCGGCGCGGCTCCAGCCGTAGCGTGCGGCAATCAGATGCGTTTCGCGCAGCAGGAAGGGTCGTTCGCCCGCCAGCCGCGCGGCGAAATAGGCGGCAAGATCGAAGCGTACCGGCGTGGCTTGGCCACAATCGGGGCATGGCGCGTCGAGATCGATGCTCAGCACCGGGGCGGCGCGTTCGAGCCACGCGGTCGCAGCGTCACTCGCCACACCGCCGGCCACCAGTCGCGCCAGCACTGCGCCGGGATCGCTTGCGCCGGCAAGGTCGCCCAGCGTCGGTGGCCGCAGCCGACTGCCTTCGGGCAGCGTCCAGCCGTCATCGTCGCATGGCGGCGGGCGGTCGGCATCCTGCGCGGCGATCAGTTCCGATAGTCGGATGGTGAATTCATAGGCGGCGCGGCACGCCGGGCACGCCACCCGGCATTCGGCGCGATCGTCATATATGGCGGTGTACAGCGCCGCGAGCAGCCGATCGACGTGGCAGACATCGAGGCTGTCGAGATCGAGCGCGCCATCATCGGGCGCGCGGACAACACGGCGCAGCAGCGCAATCGCATCGGCCGCACCGCTGCCCGGGCCAAAGCCCAGTTCGTCGCTGCCGCTGACCGGCGCCAGCCGCGCGCGGCGGACGCGCCCGTAGCCGTCTGTGATGGTGACTTGCATGGTGGTTCCCTCCCGCCGGCATCAGGGAGGTCAGGTCTCGAGCGGTTCGACGACAGCCGGATCGCGCTCGAAGCCTTCGTTCTGCAGCACGATGGTTTCAAAGGCGACGGCGTTGGCATTGGCATCGAGCTCGGGCACCGCGATGAATTCCGACACCCAGGCGCGAAACACGTTCCAGGCGCGCACCTTGACGCCCTGGAGGTTGTAAAGCTCGATGATCAGGTCCTTGCGGAAGTTCTTCAGCGACATGCCGCCATCGCCGGCGGTCGAATAGGTCTTGGTCGCCCAGTTTTCAAAGGCGAGATCATGGGTGATGCCGCGTTCGATGGTGATCGGTTCGAACGCCGATACGCCGGGCGAATGGCGCTTGGTCGACAAATCACCGCCGTCGCGGTGGCTGACGACTTCTGTGGTGCGCTTCAGCCCGCTGACCTTGCTGATGCCGGCGATCGGCCCCAACGTGCCTTCGTCGTCCCAGACCAGCCGGAACTTGAAATTCTTGTAGGGGTCGATCCGGGTCGGATTGACGCTGAACTGGGCCATGCTTGCTTCTCCCTGACGCAGCGGGGGCGGACTCTAACGGGTCAGATTTGCACCTGGCCGGCGATCTGCTTGACGGTGAGGACGACGAATTCCGCCGGCTTCAACGGCGCAAAACCAACGATGACATTGACGATGCCGAGGTTGATGTCGGTCGCCGTCGTCGTCGTGCTGTCGCAGGCGACGAAATAGGCGTCGCTGGTCTTGCGTCCCTGAAAGGCGCCCTGGCGGAACATGCCGTTGAGGAACGACCCCGCCGCCAGCCGGATTTGCGCCCACAGCGGCTCGTCATTGGGCTCGAACACGGCAAAATGCAGGCCGCGGTACAGGCTTTCCTCGATGTAGAGCATGGTGCGGCGCACCGGCAGATATTTGTCGTCGATATTGCCCGAATCGTTGAAGCCGACGAGCGTCCGCGCGCCCCAGGCGACGACGCCCGACGGAAACACCCGCACCGCGTTCAACGCCTTGGGGTTGATGTCGCCATTGTCGAGATCGGTGATGCGGCGTTCGACGCCGGCGACGCCGCGGATCGTTGCCTCCAGCCCGGCCGGTGCCTTCCAGATGCCGCGATTGCCGTCCATGCGGGCGATGACGCCAGCGATGGAGCCGGCCGGATCGACGATCTTGCCGGTTGCCGAACCGTCGGCAAGCCGCAGTCGCGGCCAATAGGCCGCGGCGTTGCGCGTTTCGACGCCGATGCGCAGCGCATCGATGCCGCCCGACGCCAGCGCCACATCGGTCCAGCTTGCCGGCGGATCGACGAGCAGCACGGCGCGCTCGCGCTCGCAAAAGGCGCTGGCGGCGCCCCAGATGGCCTGGCGCTCGACATCCGTCTGGCCCTCGGCACGCGGCAGCACCATCAGGTTGAACAGGTCGACATCGCGCGCGATGACCGCGAAGGCCGCCGCATATTCGGCCAGCAGCGGCTTGGTACCATTGTCGCCAGCCGCCGAAGCCACCTGGAAATTGCCGGTGCCGGCGATGCCCGAGGGCTGGCCGACGGTATAGGCGGCAACATTGGCCGGATTGGCGACCAGCGCGAACAGCCCGGTGCCGAGATCGGTGCCGCCCGTTGTCGTCAGCACGCCGGCGGTGCCGGTGTTGTCGGCGCCATAGCGCGGCAGCAGCGCGAGCCGGTTGCCCTGGCGCTTGACGCTCCACCGGGCGGCGACATTGGCGTCGAGCACCGCAGCGATGCCATCGATCGCGGCGCGGCCATTGGCAAAGCTGCGCAGCGCTGCGACCTCGGCCATGATCTCGGCGCCACCGATGGCGATGGGAATGCCGACGCCATGCGGCGAATTGGCGCTATCGTCGACGAGGTTGAAGCCGGTGACGCTGTTGCGGGCAAACCCCAGAAAGGCGCGAAAGCCTGCGAAAGTGTCGGCGGCGGAACCGTTGCGCGCTACCAGCCCGGTCGGCGCTGGACGGATGTCGCCATAGCCATCGCCTTCGATACCGCCGGCCGCCACGCCGAGCCCCAGCGTCGTCGCCACATCGCCGCCCGGCGCCGATAGCACCGCGACCGGCCCGGCGGCGCAGGTGATGACCAGCAAGCGGCCGCCGGCGATGCCGCCGGTGCCCAGCGTAGCCCCGGTGATCGCGACGGTGACCGGCGTGGCAATCGCGGCGGCGGCGAGCGCATCGTTGATGTCGCCTGTCCACTGCGTCGCGATGTTGGCGGGCACATTGGCAGCGGCAATATCGGCAACGGCCGTCAGCGCGACGGTGACCGGCGGGTTGCCGGCGACGCTGATCCGCAGCGACCGCGCCGCGGCGTTGACGATGGCGGTGAGTGCGGTCTGCACGTCGCCGCCACTGGAGGGCAGTACGCCGCCGGCGATCGAGATGCCGGCGACGGCACCGGGGCCGGCCAGGACATCCACGGTGACTAGCGCGCTGGCGGCGTTGACGACGGTTTCGACATAGCGTGCTTCGGCGGGGTCCATCGACACGCCGGCATAGCTTTCCTGGGCTTCGGCAGCGCGGTCGCCATTGGCCTTGATGACACGGCGGTACAGCGTCAGGTTGAAGGTGCGTTCGGGCGAGGCGGTGGCATAGTCGATCTCGGCACGGATCATGTTGCCGAGCAGGCCGGGATCGCGCGCGGTGATGCGCAGCACATCGGCAGCAGCTTCGGACCGCAGCGTCACGGCCGCCGGCAGCGCGTTGTGGGCGACCCGGCAGACAAAGGCGGCGCCGCCGCCGTTGACATAGAATTGCCGGACCTGATCGGCGAGCTCGCCGCTGGTCGTCTTGCCGAATTCGGCTTCGAACTGGACGGTGCTCTGCAGCTTGACCGGCACGTTCATCCGGCCTTGTTCGGCCATGCCGATGAACATCGCGATCGAGGTCGGCACGCCGGCAATCGCGCGGGCGCCCGACGACTCTTCCTGGACATAGACTCCGGGATACGAAACGGCCACAGGCAT
>JANOCM010000406.1:0-2186 GCA_031412175.1 Alphaproteobacteria bacterium | reverse complement strand
AACACCTCCGCCAGTGCCGCGCGGGTGGTGATGCGTTCGACCGTGGGCGCACTGCCGCGCAGCGCCGTGGCGAGGCGGCCGTGGCGGGGCTCGCGCAGGACAAACCAGACAAAGGCCGCCAGCAGCAGCCCGGGCAGGCCGACGACGAGGAACGCCGTGCGCCAGCCGACGGTATCGGCGAGGAAACCGCCCAGTATCATGCCGATCAGCCCGCCGATCGGGATACCGAGACCATAAAAGGCGATCGCCGAGGCGCGGCGTTCGCGCGGCACCATGTCGGAAATCAGGCTGTGCGCCGCCGGCGTGCACCCCGCCTCCCCCACCCCGACGCCGACGCGGGCGAGCAGCAACTGGGTAAAGTTCTGCGCGACGCCGCACAGCGCTGTCATTCCCGACCACAACACCAGCGACAGCGAGATCAAGCCGACTCGATTCGACGCCGGGCGATCAGCGTAGCGTGCGATCGGGATGCCGAGAATGGCGTAGAACAGCGCAAAAGCGAGGCCCGTCATCAGCCCGAGCTGGGTATCCGATAGCCCCAGATCGCGCTTGATCGGCTCGGCGAGGATGGTGACGATCTGGCGATCGAGGAAATTGAAGATGTAGACGATGAGCAGCGTCCACAGCAGCAGCCGTTCCGATGTGATGCGTTCGGCGGGTACGCTGCCGGCGGCAGTGGCCATGGTCGACTCCCCTCGGCCGGCGTTGCGGCCTTTTCATTGCCGGCAAAGGTGGCGCGAAGTCAGCGGATTGGCAAGCGCCCGCGCCGCCACCGACACGGGTTTGTAACTCGGTGATTCTGCGATAGGTCTGGCGCATTGGCTTTGGGGAGAGCGATGATGAAATGGGCGATGCTGTTGGCAACGGCGCTGCTGGCGACCGGTGTCGAGGCCGCAGTGCCGACCCCGCCACGGCCGCTGACCAACCCGAAATCGTTGGTTTCCGCTGCCAATCCGGCGGCGGCGCCGATCCCGCTCGCCGATCTGGTGCTGACCCGGTCGGTCGGTTCGGCGGCCTGGAGCGCCGACGGCAAGCGGCTGTTCCTCGTTACCAACTTCACCGGGCGGCAGAATATCTGGCGCGTCGATGCCGGCGGCAGCTGGCCGGTGCAGATGACGCAATCCGACGATGGCCAGGGTGACCTCGCCGTCGCCACCGATGGCAAGCTGCTGTATTTCGCCCAGGACAAGGGCGGCGATGAACTCCACGATATCTACACCGTGCCGACCGGCGGCGGCGCGGTCGCGAATGTGTCGAACACTCCAGATATCGACGAACAGGGGCTGGTTGCGGGTGCCGACGGGCTGGCATTCGGCAGCAAGCGCAAGGCGGAGGGCCAGGTCAATCTCGCCATCATCGACAAGACGACCGGCAAGCCGCGGCTGCTGACCGATGAAAAGGACCCGCAATGGCGCTGGGGGCCGGTCGATTGGATCGATGGCGGCACCGCACTGATCGCCAATCGGGTGTATGTCAGCGGCAGCGAGGCGCAGGTCTGGCGGGTGAATGTCGCCGATGGCAAGGCGACCATGCTGGCGGCAGTGAAGGGCAAGAGCATCACCGCGAGCGGCGCCAGCGCCGACGGGCGGGTGATTGCGGCCACATCGAACGCCGAAACCGGTCAATCGCGCGCCGGAATACTCGATACGGCGACCGGAAAATGGCGCTGGCTGGCGCCCACGCCGTGGGAACAGGAGGCCGTGGCGCTGTCGCCCGATGGCAACCGGATGCTGGTGCGCGACAATGCCGACGGCCGGTCGGCGCTGGCGCTGGTCGATGTGGCGACCCTGGCGGTGACTCCGGTGGCGTTGCCGGCGGGGCTAAATTCGACCGTCGCCGGCCAGCCCTTCACGCCTGATAGCAAGGCGCTGCTGGTGCTCCACGCCGGCGCCGACACGCCGTCGGAACTGCTCGTCGCCGACCTGGCGGCAGGCAGCGCGCGGCGGCTGACGCACATGACGATGGCCAGCCTCGACCCCGCAAACCTGGCGAAATCGCAGGTCGTCACCTACAAAAGCTTTGACGGCACATTGATCAGCGCCGTGGTGACGATGCCGTTCAACCTGCAGCGCGACGGCCGCAACCCCGCCATCGTCGTGCCGCACGGCGGCCCGACAGGGCAATCGCAGGACAGTTTCAGCCGCACCAATGCGGCGCTGGCTTCGCGCGGCTATATCGTCATCGCG
>JANOCM010000405.1:0-5298 GCA_031412175.1 Alphaproteobacteria bacterium | reverse complement strand
CGGCCCGCGCCGGATCGCGTCCGGTAGCGCCGCCAGGGCTTCGCCGTCATAGCTTTCGGGATAGCCCTTGCGCAGCGTCAGCCCGCGCGCGTCGAGCACGGCGTTGGGCAGCAGCCAGGCATCGGTCGACACCACGGCAACGCGGTGCGTCGGCGCCAGCGCGTCGGCGATCTGCCCGGCCAGGGTCGATTTGCCGGCGGCGACCGATCCGGTCAGGCCAACGACATGGACGGTGCCCGGCGCCACCGCAGCGGCGAGGCGTGCAGCAAGCGCATCGGCGGTGATGGGGGCAGCCATCGCCACAGGCTATGCGACGCCGGCCCTTGCGGCAACGCCCCCGGCTGCGCCATGCTCTACTCATGTTGATCGAGCGCCCGGTTCCCGTCGATGCCAGCGCCGCGATCGCGCGGCTGCGCGACCATTTCGGCGACCGGCTGCTGACCAGCGCCGCCGCCTGCGATGCGCATGGTCGGGGCGAGGGGCTGCACGACATCATGCCGCCCGCCGCCGTGGTGATGGCGCACTCGACCGCCGAGGTCGCCACCGTTGTCGCCGTCTGCCACGACACGCGCACGCCGGTCATTCCCTATGGCGTCGGCACCTCGCTCGAAGGCCAGATCCAGGCGCTGCACGGCGGCATCAGCCTCGATTTGTCGGCGATGGACCGGGTGTTGTCGGTGACACAAGCCGACCTCGATTGCCGCGTCGAGGCCGGGGTGACGCGTGAGGCGCTCAATGCGCACATCAAGTCCGACGGGCTGTTCTTTCCGCTCGATCCCGGCGCCAATGCGACGCTAGGCGGCATGGCGGCGACGCGCGCCAGCGGCACCAACGCCGTGCGCTATGGCACGATGCGCGAGGTGACGCTGGGGCTGACCGTGGTGACCCCCGACGGCAGCATCATCCGCACCGGCGGCCGGGCGCGCAAATCCAGCGCCGGCTATGACCTGACGCGGCTCTATGTCGGCAGCGAGGGCACGCTCGGCGTCATCACCGAACTCCAGCTGCGGCTGTTCGGCATTCCCGAAACCATCGCCGCCGCGGTCTGCCCGTTCGACACTTTGCGCGGCGCCATCGACGCGGTGGTGACGATCCTGCAACTGGGTATCCCGCTGGCGCGGATCGAGCTGCTCGATGCGCTGCAGATGCGCGCCTGCATCGGCTATTCGAAACTCGCAGGTTTCGCCGAGGCGCCGACGCTGTTCCTCGAATTCCACGGCGCCCCGGCGTCGGTCGACGAACAGGTGGCGCAGGTCGCCGAGGTCGCGGCGATGCACGGCGGCGGCGCGCTGCGCTGGGCCAAGCGCCAAGAGGAGCGCACCGCGCTGTGGACCGCGCGCCACAACGCCTATTGGGCGGCGCGCAGCCTCCGTCCCGGCTGTGAAACCTTCGCCACCGACGCCTGTGTGCCGATTTCGCGCCTCGCCGAATGTATCCTCGAGACGACCGCGGAGGCCGAGGCGCTCGGCCTGGTCGCGCCGGTCGTCGGCCATGTCGGCGACGGCAATTTCCACATGCTGGTGCTGTTCGACCCCGCCGATCCGGCCGAGCGCGGCCGCGCCGAAGCGCTGGCCGAAAGCATCGCGCGGCGATCGCTGGCGCTCGGCGGCACGATCAGCGGCGAACACGGCGTCGGCCTGCACAAGATGGGCATGATGGCGGCCGAACATGGCGATGCGCTGGCGGTGATGCGATCGCTGAAGGCCGCGCTCGACCCGCGCGGGATCATGAACCCGGGGAAGATGCTGCCGGGCTAGGGGCGCGCGGAGCCGCCCTGTCCCGCGTCGACAGTCCTGGCTTTGCAAAAACGAAATGCTGCGACAGACATCGTCCAAGCGTCAACTGGTGACAGCGGCCGGTTTGATTGGTATAGGCCATCGTTGTCTGTTACCGGGAGTACACCATGCCCACGATTGCGGATGTCGAATATGCAATGGCCCGGGTTCAGGCTCGTTGGGGGCAACATATTCCAGCCCATCTGAAAAACTATAGTGCCCAGCAGATCACAAAGTTCACCGATCAGGCCGGCTATGCCCAGGCGTTCCGATTTATCTACGACGTTGTTTTCAAGTTTGCCAACAACTTCCAGCAAGAGCATCATGAGTGTATCGATGGTGTGCTGGCCTTCGTATCACCGACCTTCGATCATTCCAAACGCAAGATCTATATTGCTCCGAAAGTCGATAGCTATACGCAGGCACAGCAAAGGATGGTACTGTCGCACGAATACATTCATTGGCTGTCGCACCAGAACTTTTACCCGACATATTACATGGTCGGCGGACAGCATCCGTTCCGGGTCGAAGGGCTGACGCATTGGATGACGATCGAATGCGGCTACCAGGCCGAAGCGCAGGGGTTGCCGGCCTATTTCGACGAAACATTGAGGGCGGAAGCGTGGCTTGGCGCCGACGGCGGCAATCTTGGGCGGATGCTCGATTTCATTTTCAACGGCAAGGCCACCGATCTGGCGGCGCTGCATCCCTGAAACCGGGGCTTATCGGGCCAGCACCAACCTCGACCGTCCCGCGCCGAACGCGGGCAGCAAAGCTGCGCCCTCGGCCAGCACCGCGGCGACGTGCGCGCCGATGCCGGCGCTGTGCTTGAAGCCGTGGCCCGAGCACGCCGAAACCACCAGCACTCGGTCATCGGCCGGGTCGGTGTCGATGATGAAGTCGCCGCCGGGCGCGAAGGTATAGTGGCAGACGGCGGAGCGCAGCGCGCTGGCGGTGATGCCGCGCAAGCGTCCGGCGACATGGTCGCGGTGCAGGGCGGCGGCTTCGCCCGGGGCGACGGCCTTGTCCACGGCTTCGGGGGTCGGGCTGCTGGCCTCATATTGCTCACCCGCCAGCTTGATCCCCGGGGTGGACAGGCCGGGTATGATCGGGAAACCGTAGAAACTGTCGGCATCGCCCGGGCCGTGCTGCCAGATGAAGCTGGGGAAACGGTCGGCGCCAAAAGCGGCGGGGTCGTCGGCGGCGAACCAGTGCAGCACCTGGCGCAGCAGCTTCAAAGGCGGCAGCGCAGTGCCGGCGAGGCCCGGCGTCCAGCCGCCAGCGGACAGCACGACGCGCGCGGCGCGGTACGTCGCGTGGGTCGTGGTCACCGCGACGCCGGCGCCATCCGGGCGGATTGCGGTGACGGTTTCGCCGGTGCGGATCGTCGCCCCCAGCGCGGCGGCGCGTTGCAGCTGCGCGGCGATGCAGCGCTCGGGGAAAACCACCCCGCCGCCGGGTTCGTGATACAGCGCTTCGTCGCCGGTCAGCGCCAGTTGCGGCCAGCGGGCGCGCGCCTCGGCGACGCTCGGCTGGCTGAAATCCACCCCGCCGGCGCGGGCGCTGGCTATGGTGGCATCCAGAAAGCCGGTCTTGCCGTGGAAATGCGCGCCACCCGCCGCGCCGTCGATGGCGAGAAAACCGCATTGCAGCAGCAGTTGCGCGCCGGTTTCCGCCTCGAGTTCGCGCCAGATGGCGTGCGATCGCGCCACCAGCGGGCCGTAAGCGGCACCCTCGCCGACGCCGCAGCGGGTGATGCGGGTGTCGCCGTGGCTCGATCCCTCGTTGTGCGGCGGGGCAAAGCGATCGATGCCGATGGCGCGCACCCCGCGCCGGGCGAGCTGGTAGAGTGCCGCGCTGCCCATCGCGCCGAGGCCGATGACGATGACGTCAGCACTCTTCGCCTCGCTCAACCGGCCTTGCCCTGGCCGGCGTACATCAGCCGCAGCGACGCCGGCGCGCCGCAGCGCTTGATCACGCTTTCGACGATCGCCAGCCGCGTCTTGGTCAGCGACACCGAATTGAGCGGAAACGCCCGTTCGCGCGCGACTTCGGCGCCGGTGAACGGCTGCGCCGCCGGCGGGGTGCTGCGGCCGCCGAGCCCGAACACCATGAAATTGAGCAATTCGGCAAGGTCGTCATTGTCGGTGATCCGCGATCGCGCGACATTGGGCAGGTGGATGAGATAGGCGCGCGATTGCGGCGTGCACATGAAATAGCCGACGCGGTTCTTCAGCGTCGGCAAATCGGCGGGCGCCGCATCGCCCTGCACGCCGTGGCAGCCGCCGCAATGTTCGACATAGTTCGACTGCGCGAGGTTCATTTCGCGTGGATAGGGCGGCGGCGCCACCGGATCGCGCGCGTTGCTGTCGTTGGCGAGCGACGCCGCCTGGCTTTCCTGGGCGATCGACGCCGCTTGGCAGCCGACGCCGAGCAGCGCCGCCACCAGTGCCGATTTCACCCATAGCTGCATGCGCGCCCCGCTTACTGCGCCTTTCCGACCAGCACGCCGGTCGAGCAGTGATATTCCATGCTCTTGGTGCCGAAGCACCAGATGACGTCGTTGTTGAGCTGCGGCACGTACAGCTGCGTCTCGCGATCGGTATTGTCGCAACCGCACTGGCCGCAGATCGGCTTGCCGCAGCAATCGCGATAGGCGATCAGATAGGCCTTGCCGTCATCGGGGTTGATGCAGGTGCCGACCCATGACACCGGCGACGGCTCCGACCCTGGCGGGCACGAGCTGACACCGCCGCCGCAGCACGAGCACAAAAAGCCGTCGATGGCGCAATAGCGCCAGTAATCGCACTTGCTGTCGTCCTTCGTCTGGGCGTTGCGGGCGAATGCCGTCTTGGCCTCCGCCGAGCGTTCGGGCTTGGCGGCGTTGGCCCGGCTGACCGGCAGCAGCGGGAACACCGGCGCGGCGACGATGGTCATGCCCAGCCGCGTCAGCATGCTGCGCCGCGACGTGCCGCCGGCGAATTTGCGCAACAGCTTTTCGCCGAAGCCGTCGATATCGAAACCAGCCATAGTCAGTGCCCCCTGTGGTGCCGGGAAATCGTCATGCGGCGTGCGCCGGCGTTTTCAGGCCGGCGATATAATCCTGCACCGACGGCACGCCCATTTCATGCGCGACGATCAGGCTTTCGAGATGTTCGCGGCTGTTGACCAGCCCCTTGGCAAGCACGGTGCCATCGCTGCCGAGCAGCACCGCGTGCGGCAGCTTTTCGACATGGAAGGCGCGGCCGGTCTCGCTGCCGTTGACGAAGGGATAGGCCGCCATGTCGAACTTGGCGATCATTGCGCGCTGCGTCGGCACATCGTCGTCACCGATGAAGACGAGATCGACGCGTTCGGCGCGGGCAAAGGATTTCGCCACGGGTATCAGCGACTTGCACAGCGGGCATTGCGCCGAGACGAACATCAGCAGGCGCAGCGCCGCGGTGTTGCCGCCGATGGTCAGCGCCTCGCCCTCGATGGTCTGGACGGCGAGCAGCGGCGCCTTGTCACCCACCGCCGGGCC
>JANOCM010000404.1:0-3096 GCA_031412175.1 Alphaproteobacteria bacterium | reverse complement strand
TCGTGCGGCGGGTTCACGCCGATGGGGATTTGATCGATCCGCATGTTAGTCTCCTGGGTTGCTGCGCGGCGTAAGCGGCGCCGTGTGATTCGTCTATGGGAGAACGCCTGATGGCCTGGTTCGCGTTGATATTGGGCGGCTTGTTCGAAGTCGGCTTCACCACCTCGCTGCGCTTTGTCGATGGCTTCCGCAATCTGCCCTGGGTGCTGGCCTTTCTTGTCGCGGTGACCCTGTCGATGACCTTGCTCGAGTATGCCGGGCGGACGATTCCGATCGGTACCGCTTATGCGATCTGGGCCGGGGTGGGCGCCGCCGGCACGGCGCTGGTCGGGATCATCTGGTTCGGGGAAGTGGCCAGCCTGCCACGGTTGCTGCTGCTGGCCGGGCTGATCGGCTGCATCGTCGGGTTGAAGCTGCTGAAGTAACGAACCTCTCCCCTGAGGGAGAGGTTTCACCGCGCCTTCAGCAGCGTGTCGAGCGCGCCCTCTGGCCCGGTCTTTTCGAACCGCGGATAGCGCAGCCCGCCATTCCAGGCGAGATCGACCATGCGCAGCCGGTCGCCGGTTTTCACCAGCAGCTTGATCGGCGCTTTGCCGCCCTTGGCCGCGGTGATCTCGGCCTTGATCAGGTCGTCGGAGAATGGCTTGTCATTCACCGCGACGATGCTGTCGCCGACGGTGATGCCGGCGTCATAGGCGGCGCTGTCCCAGATGACCTGATCAACCTGGCCGTCCTTGCCGATCACCAGCCCGCCCGAATAGCTGAGGTTGTTGAATTTCACCCCGCGCCGCGCATCGCCGAAGGCGCCGGTCGGCGTGTCGGTATAGACAAGCTTGTAGCCTGACATGGCAAAGCCGTTCAGCGGCGCGCGTTCGGCCTTTTCGGTCAGCCGTGCCTTCAGGAATCCCGCCCAGTCATAGGGCACGACACTGTTGAGCGTGCTCACCACCGTGTTGAAATCATAGGTGGCGACGCCCCAGTCGCCGTCGTTGATGCCGAAGAACGCCCGCGCGAAATCGTCGAGGCCCCTGGCGCCCTTGCTCTCGCGGCGGATGATGGCGTCGGCTTCGACCCAGATCAGCAGGCCCTCGTTGTAATAATCCTCGCTGCGCTGCTCGCTCGTCCAACCCTTCGGCGCGCGGCGGCTGATGACGGGGTCGTTGGTCGTATCGTCGAGCGACCGCCAGCCGCGCGCCGGGCGGTTGTCGAGCGAGGCAGCGATGGCAGCCAACCCGTCGAGCGTATCCTGCTTCGACGTGATCCCCGACCGCGCGCCGAGCACATAGCCCCAGAATTGCGTCTGGCCTTCATAGACCCAGAGCAGTGAATTGCGCATCGGCACGCTGTAATTGGGCGTAAACAGGTCGGCGCCGCGGCGGAACTTGCCGTTCCAGCTGTGGGTGAATTCGTGTGGCAGCAGGTTGCGGTCGCCCGGACCCTTGGCCCAATCGGTGAAATAGGGGGGCGAAACACCATTCTCGCTGCTGCGATGATGTTCGAGGCCAATGCCGCCCATCACGTCGGACAGCGACAGCAGCAGATGATAGCGATCGAAATGCCGCGCGCCGAACAGCTTCAGCGCCTGTTCGACAAGGCGTTTATGGGCGTCGATCTGTGCCGGCGTCGCGTCGAGATAGCGCGGTGCGTCGGCGACGACATCGAGGCTGACATTGTTGCCGAGATCCCAGCTTTTCGCCCAGCGGCCGGCGATGAACGGCGAATCAACGAGAGCCTCGAAATCGATGGTCTCATAGGTGATGGTGTCGCCGCTGCGCCCCGTCGGCTTGAGCACGCCATAGGCCGTCCAGCCCGCGGGCCACGTAACGCTGGTGCTGAACGGAATCTGCCGGGTGAAATAGCCGGCGGGGTAGAGCGCGACGCTGTTCGGCTGCAGGCTGAGCATGTCCGAGGTGGCCACGATACGCCCCTGGTTGCCGGTCGTCGCCGACAGGAAATTGAAGCGCACGTCGAGGCTGCGCGTGCCGGCGGGCACATCGACCGTGAAGGCATAGACGTCGATTTCGTCGCGCTTCCAGGTGAGCGGCTTGCCGCCGGCGCTGATGGTCAGCCCGGCGACTTTTTCGATCTGGCCGGTCGGGCTGTGGTTGCCGGGCAGCCATTTCGGGAACAACAGGGTCATCGGGCCGGATTCGACCACCGGAATGGTTTCGCGCACCTTCCAGATGCCGCGCACGACATCGGTGGCGTCGACCTTGAGCGTGATCGTGCCCGGAAAGGCGATGTCCTGCGGCGCCGGAACCGTGCTGGTGATCGGCAGCGGCTGCGGCTGGCTGCGGATCGGTGCGGCGAGGGCGGTGGTCGACAGGAAAACGGCAAGACCGAGAGTCGACAATGAGCCGGCGAGACCGGTGAGCAGAAACGAACGCGACATCAAATTCCCCTTTTGTGACATGATTAGTCGCGCGGGTTCGGGGCTGTCCAGTCGCGCCGGTGATGACAACCGCGACGCTGTCGCCTATCGGGCATCGCTATGACGACACAGCAAAAGCCACCGCAGAAGCCACGCGGCACGCAGGACATGATGGGCGAGCAGGCAGCGCGCTTCGATCATGTCGTCGAAACCTTCAACCGGGTACGCAAGCTTTACGGCTTCGGCCGGGTCGAAGTGCCGGTGTTCGAGGCGACCGCGGTGTTTGCGCGCAGCCTGGGCGAGACGACCGATGTCGTGTCGAAGGAAATGTATTCGTTCGAGGATCGCGGCGGCGATTCGCTGACCCTGCGCCCTGAGTTCACCGCCGGGATTGCCCGCGCCTATATCGAAAATGGCTGGCAGCAGCACGCGCCGATGAAGCTGGCGACCTGGGGGCCCCTGTTTCGCTATGAACGCCCGCAAAAGGGCCGGTTCCGCCAGTTCCACCAACTCGATGCCGAAGTGCTGGGTGCCGCCGAGCCGGCGGCGGATGTCGAGGTGATCGCGCTGGCGGCGCAAGTGCTCGCGGAACTGGGGGTCGATGATCGCGTCGTGTTGCAGTTGAACACGCTGGGAGATGCCGAGACGCGCGCTGCGTGGCGGCAGGGGCTGGTGACGCATTTTTTGGCGCATCTCGATGTGCTTTCGCCCGAAAGCCGCGAACG
>JANOCM010000403.1:0-1963 GCA_031412175.1 Alphaproteobacteria bacterium | reverse complement strand
AAACGCGCGCAGCCATAGGCGAGGATCGGGTTGAAATAGCCCATCAGGATGATCGGGGTCGTGTCGTCCTCGCGGCGGAAATCGGCGACCATCGCCAGCAGTTCGCGCAATTTCATGCCGCCGCCAAGGCTGCGGATGTTGCCGAGCTGGATCGATGCGCCATCCGCCATCGGATCGGTGAACGGCATGCCGAGTTCGACGATATCGGCGCCATTGGCGACCAGCGACCGCAGGATCGAAGCGGACGTGGTCAGGTCGGGATCACCGGCGGTGACGAAGGTGACCAGCGCGGCACGGCCTTCGGCGGCGCAAGACGCGAAGCGGGTGGCGAGGCGGTCGGTCACAGCGTCACCCCGAGCGCTTCCGCGACCGTGAAGATGGCCTTGTCGCCGCGCCCGCACAGTTTCATCACCACTAGTTCGTCCGCTGCCATCGTCGGTGCGATCCGGCGGATCGCCGCCAGCGCATGCGCCGGTTCCAGCGCCGGGATGATGCCTTCGACGACGCACAGCAGCTTGAACGCCTCCAGCGCCTCGGCATCGGTTGCCGACTGGTATTCGACACGGCCGATGGCGTGCAGCCAGGCGTGCTCCGGCCCGATTCCGGGGTAATCGAGCCCTGCAGAGATCGAATGCGCCTCGGTGATCTGGCCGTCCTCGTCCTGCAGCAGCATCGTCTTGTTGCCGTGAAGCACCCCCGGTTGGCCGCCGGCAAGCGACGCGGCGTGCTGGGCGGTGGCGAGGCCATGCCCCGACGCCTCGACGCCGACCATGCGGACGCTGGCGTCGTCGAGGAACGGATGGAACAGGCCGATGGCGTTCGACCCGCCGCCGATCGCCGCGACCAGCAGGTCGGGCAGCCGGCCTTCGGCTTCCAAGATCTGTTCGCGCGCCTCGGTGCCGATGACGCTCTGGAAGTCGCGGACCAGCTCCGGATAGGGGTGCGGGCCGGCGGCGGTGCCGATGATGTAGAAGGTGTCGTGGACGTTGGTGACCCAGTCGCGCAGCGCCTCGTTCATCGCGTCCTTCAATGTGCGCGACCCGCTTTCGACGGCGCGGACTTCGGCACCGAGCAGCTTCATGCGGAACACATTGGGCGCCTGGCGCTCGATATCGCGGGCGCCCATGTAGATGACGCAGGGCAGGCCGAACCTGGCGGCAACCGTCGCGGTGGCGACGCCATGCTGGCCGGCGCCGGTTTCGGCGATGATCCGCGTCTTGCCCATGCGCTTGGCCAGCAAAATCTGGCCGATGCAATTGTTGATCTTGTGCGCGCCGGTGTGATTGAGCTCGTCGCGCTTGAGGTAGATTTTCGCGCCGCCCAAATGCCGCGTCAGGCTTTCGGCGAAATAGAGCGGGCTCGGCCGGCCGACATAGTGTTTGAGCAGATGGTCGAACTCGGCCTTGAACGCCGGGTCGGCCTTGGCGGCGACATAGGCGCGTTCGAGATCGAGGATCAGCGGCATCAGCGTTTCGGCGACATAGCGCCCGCCGAAGGCGCCGAAATGCCCATTGGCATCGGGGCCCGATCGGAGCGATGGCGTCTGGATATTCATGCCGTTCGAACTGCCTCTGCAAAAGCCTTGATCTTGTCGACCGATTTGACCCCGGGTGCCGTTTCGACCCCCGATGACACATCGACCAGCGTTGCGCCGCTGGTGGCGATCGCCCCCGCCACATTGGCCGGATCGAGCCCGCCGGCGAGCCCCCAGGGCAGGCCGAGACCATGCGCCGCATCCAGCAACCGCCAGTCGAAACGCAGCCCCATGCCGCCCGGAAGGTCGGCACCTTTAGGCGTCTTGGCATCGAACAACAAGCGACTGGCGGCGCCCAGATACCGACGCCCGCCAGCGATATCGGCACCGGTGGCGACGCCCAGCGCCACCCACACGGGCAGGCCGTGGCGGGCGCCGATCGCCGCCGCGCGCGCCGGCTGCGCGACATCATGGACCTGCAGCACATCG
>JANOCM010000402.1:0-3785 GCA_031412175.1 Alphaproteobacteria bacterium | reverse complement strand
ACTGTCGAACACGGCGCCCCAGGCCGCGCAGCTGACTGCAACGCCGCCGGCGGCGCCCCCTGTGCCCGCTGCACCCCCGCAGATCACCAACGAGACCACCAACCGCGCCTGGGAAATCGGCAAGGATGTCACCGTCACCCGCGGCCTCGCGCCCCGGCTGCGGCGGCTCTCGGTAGCCGTGGTCATCGACAAGGCGGCGCTGGCGAAGGCAACCCCCGCCGATATCGCCAGCCTGACGCGCATCGTGCAGGGCACGGTCGGCTATGACCGGGCGCGCGGCGATGTGGTGGAGGTGCAACTGCGTGGCTTTGCCGTGCCGACGCCCGAGCCACTGCAGCCCTGGTATGAAAAGCCGGTCGTGCAGGATTATGCACCGCTGGCTGGGCTTGCGCTATTGCTGGCGGTCGGCGGTGGCATCGCGGCGCTGCGGTTCCGCAAGCGCGGCAGCGCTGCGGGGGCTGCGGTGGCGACGATCGATGGCGGCGACCTGACCCCAACCGAGGCCCCGCCGAGCGTCGACTATAGCGAGAAACTCGGCACCACCCGCGGCCTCGTCACGGCAGACGCCGATCGCGCCACCGCCGTTGCCCGCCAGATGCTGGCGGCAACGACGTGACGGCCGCCCTCACCGGTGCGCAGAAATGCGCCATTCTCGTGCTGCTCCTCGAGGAAGCCCAGGCCGCCGAGCTGCTGCGCCGCATGGAAGCCGCCGAGGTCCAGGCGGTCGGCGAAGCGATGTTGACGGTGGCGGAGATCGATCCGGCCGCCATCGACGCGGTGCTCGACGAATTCATCACGCGCACGCATGGCGTTTCGGCGCTCGACAGCCAGGGCCGCCAGGTGCGCGCCGTGCTGTCGCGGGCGCTGGGCGCGCCGCGCGCGGAGCGGGTGATCGAACATATCGGCCCGCCGGCGGCGGCACGACGCTTTGCCGGGCTCGACTGGCTCGATACCGCCACAATCGCGACCTTGCTGGCCGACGAACACCCGCAGGCGGCGGCACTGGTGCTGGCGCATCTGCCCGAGGCGCGCGCGGCGGCGGCGCTCGATGCGCTGCCCGAGGCGATGCGCGGCGATGTCGTGACGCGGCTGGCGACGCTGAAACCGGTGGCCCCTGGCGTCATCGCCGATCTCGAGGCCGATCTCGAGGCCAAGCTTGCGGCGCAGGAATCGGCGGCCAACGAGGCCTTGCTGGCCGGGACCGAGTTCACCGCGCGGCTGGTCAAGCTGTCGACCAACAAGAAAGTGCTGCTCGATGCGCTCGCCAGTGTCGACGCCGAGCTGGCGGCCGAGGTCGCGGCGCAGCAGTTCGTCTTTGGCGACCTGCTCGGGCTGGGGCTGAAAGACATGCAGCTGGTGCTGCGCGAGGCCGATCCGCAGGTGCTGGCGGTCGCCATGAAGGGTGCCGATGCGGCGCTGCAGGCGCTGATCTTCTCGGCCATGTCGAAGCGCGCGGCGTCGCAGCTGCAGGACGATCTTGCCGAAAAGGGCCCGCTGAAGCGCGCCGAGGTCGATGCGGCGCAGGCCGAGATCTGCGTGCTGGTGCGCCGGCTGGGCGAAAGCGGCGCGGTGATGCTGCCGGGCGCAGCGGGTGCTTATGTCTGACGGACTGGCTGGGCTGTTGAGCGCGCTGCAGCCGCGCGCCGAGCCGGTGGCGGCGCCGGTCGATATCGCGGCGGTGCGCGCCGAGGCGTGGGATGCCGGCTTTGTCGCCGGCGCGGCCGAAGCCGATGCCGCGCTGGCGCCGCTGCGCGCGCATCTCGCCGCCGCAGCAGCGGCGTTCGAAGCGGCGTGCCAGATCGACGCCGACACGTTGCGCCCGGTGCTGGCGGCGCTGGTGCGCCGGGTGGCGGAGGCGGTGCTGATGGCCGAGCTGAGCGCGGGCGCCGCGGTTTTGCAGCCGCTTGTCGATGCGGCGATCGCTGCGGTGGTGCCGGGCAAGGCGGCGACATTGACCGCACATCCCGACACGCTGGCGGTGCTGGCGCCGCATCTGCCCGATATTGCCACGGCCGCCGATGCGGCGCTGACGCCAGGGGCCTTTGCCGTGACCGGTGCCGATTTCAGCATCACTGTCGATCTGGCGCAGCGGCTCGACGATGTGATGGCGGGGCTGGCATGAGCGTCAGCGCTGCCCTGACACGGCTTGCCGAAGCCGCTGCAGTGCCCGTGCTGCCGGTGCGGCGTGGCGGGCGTGTGGTGGGTTTCGATGGCACGACGGTGGAAGCCATCGGCATCGAAGCGTTGGTCGGGGGCCGGGCGCTGGTCGGAGCGGGGCGGCAAGCGGCCGAAATCATCGGCTTTCGCGATGGCCGCGCCGTGCTGATGGGGCTGTCGCCGCTTGCCGGCATCACGCCGGGGGCGCCGGTGCTCGCCGATGGCATCGACAATGACGTCGCCGTCGGCGCGGCGCTGCTTGGCCGGGTCATCGACGGGCTGGGCCGACCGCTCGACGGGCTGGGGCCGATCGTTGCGACCGATCGCCGTCCGGCGCAGGGGCTGGTGCTCGGCCCGGCCGACCGGGCGCGGGTGACGGACGCGCTCGATACCGGCGTGCGGACCATCGACGGGTTGCTGACATTGGGGCGCGGCCAGCGTGTCGGCATCATGGCGGGCACCGGCGTCGGCAAATCGGTGCTGCTCGGCCAGGTGGCGCGCTGGGCGGCAGCGGATGTCATCGTGATGGCGCTGATCGGCGAGCGTGGCCGCGAGATCACCGATTTCATCGAACGCGAGCTGACCGGCGACGCGCGGTCGCGCACCGTCACCATCGCCGTGCCGGCCGGCGACGCGCCGCTGCTGCGCGTGCGCGGTGCCGAACGCGCCTTTGCCATTGCCGAGGGGTTCCGCGACGCCGGCAGCCATGTGCTGCTGATCCTCGACAGCCTCAGCCGGGTCGTCCACGGCGCCCGCGAGGTCGCGCTGGCGCGCGGCGAACACGCCGGCGGGCGCGGCTATCCACCGTCCGCAATGGCGCTGATCGCGGCGCTGGCCGAACGCGCCGGCGGTGATCGGCGCACGGGCGGCGCCATCACCGCAATCGTGACGGTGCTGCAGGAGGGCGACGACGGCACCGACCCGGTCGTCGACGCGGCGCGCGGCGTGCTCGATGGCCATATCCTGCTCAGCCGGCGGCTGGCGGGGCGCGGGCAATTCCCGGCGATCGACATCGCCACCTCCGCCAGCCGGGTGATGGCCGATGTCTGCACCCCCCACCATCTGGCGGCGGCGGCGCGGTTCCGCCGGCTTTCGGCGCTGATCGAGGACAATCGTGACCTGGTGCTGATGGGCGCCTATGCGCCTGGCGCCGATCCGGAGCTCGATGCCGCGCTGGCGCTAACACCACAGCTGGAGGCGTATCGCAGCCAGCCGCGCGGTGATCGCATCGATGCCGGAGCGGCGCGCGCCGCGCTGACCGCCTTGGTGGGCCAATGACGCGCACTCTTGACCGCCTGATCCGCGTGCGGCGGGTGCGCGCCCGGCTGGCGCTGGCGGCGCTGGGGCGCAGCCAGGTCCGCCAACTGGCCGAAACCGCGCTGCTGGAGCGTGTCGCCGTGCTGGTCGAACAGGGCGGCAGCGGTGCCGGCGAGGTATCGGCGTCGGCCGTTGCGGCGCGGGCCAGCGCCGATGCGATGCTGGGCCGGCTGGCGGAGGATGTCGGGCGGCGGCTGGCCGAAACCGCGGCTGAAAAGCGCGCGCTGGCCGAGGCGCTGGGCCGCGCCCGGGCGGCGGTCGATGCCGCGGTGGCGCGACGCGCGGAGCGGGAGCAGGGCCGATGATCGATG
>JANOCM010000401.1:0-3940 GCA_031412175.1 Alphaproteobacteria bacterium | reverse complement strand
CCTTGCGATCCTCGCCAGCGCCTACGGCAAGGATGACGTCAAAGGCCACTTCGCCACCCAGTCGTGCCACAAAGCCGACTGCGTGAGCAACCAGTTCAACCGGCACGGCGCGTACCCGCCTTATCTGCTACGCTCGTGGCTGCAGCCCCTGCGGCAGTGGTTCGCCCAGCCGCATCTGGCAGCAGCGCCAGCACCCGCGATCCGACCAACCCGGTTGCGCCAGCCAGCAGCAGCTTTCCGGCCACCATTATCGCGTCTGGCCGCCATCGACCGGCACTACCGCGCCGGTTACAAAGCTCGCCAGCGGCGACAGCAGGAACGCCGCCATCGATCCGATTTCCTGCGGGGTGCCATAACGGCGCAGCGGCACTTCGCGCTTGATCCAGCGTGCCCAGTCGGCGGCCTTGTCGCCGGTGGAATTCTTCTCCCAATCGCCGCCCGGGAAGATGATGTTGCCCGGCGCGATGACGTTGACGCGGATGTTGTGGCGGCCGCTGACCCGCGCCAGCTCCTTCGCCAGATGGTTCATCGCCGCCTTCGACGTGCCATAAGTCAGCGGCGTGCCGAGGGCATTGAGCCCGGCGATCGAGCTGATCATCAGCAGCGCGCCTTCTCCGCGCGGCGTCATCACCCGCAGCACGGCGCGCGCCAGTTTGTACGCCGAATCGAGATTCTGCGAGACGCCGGCATCCCAGGTGTCGTCGTCGATATCGAACCCCGGCGGGCAGGGGTGCAGCCCGACATTGGCGACCGCGCCCCAGATCGGGCCAAGCGCTGCCTCCGCGTCGGCGATCGCCGCGTCGATGGTGGCGGTATCGCGCATGTCGCCCGCGACGCTCCACAGCCGGTCGGCGCCGTGGATGGCCGCCAGCCGCGCGTGCTCGGCCGCCAGCGCCTCGGCGCCGCGCGCCGCCATCGCGACCCTGGCGCCTTCGGCAAGCAACGCCTCGACGATCCCCAGCCCGATGCCGCGGCTACCGCCGGCGACGAAGACGACGCGATCGGTGAGATTCAGGTCCATAGTGATCCCTCGCGCGCCGGTGCATCCAGCGGGTTACCAGTCTATGTCCGCGTCACCCGGAGGGCGCAACCAGCGGCTGGGCGTCAGCCGCGAACCCGCAGTTCCCTCACCCCGTTGAAGGCCGCCGAGATGTTGCGCTCGATCGGCCCGCCGGCCAGCGCCAGTCCGGGAAAGCGCTCGAACAATTTCGCCAGCGCGATCTGCGCTTCGGCGCGGGCGAGCGGCGCGCCGAGGCAGAAGTGGACGCCGCCACCAAAGGCGAAGTGCGTCTTGTCGAGCCGGTCGATATCGAATTTCAGCGGATCATTATGCAACGCCGGGTCCTGGCCGGCCGCCATCAGGAAGGCGGTCATGAACGATGCCGCCGGGACCGGCACGCCGCCGACCACGATATCGCTGAGCGGAATGCGCGCCGATTGCACAACCGGCGGGTCGCGCCGCAGCGTTTCCTCGATGGCGCAGGGGATGCGGCCCGGGTCGGCGCGCACTTTGGCCAGTTCGCCCGGATGCTGCAGCAAGGCGAGCACGCAATTGCCTATCAGATCGGTGGTGGTTAGGTTGCCGGCAATCAGCAGCAAATTGCACATGGTGACGATTTCGGTGGTGGTCAGCCGGTCGCCGGCTTCCTCCACTGCCACCATCGCGCTGATCAGATCGTCGCGCGGGCGCGCCCGCCGGTCGGCAACGGCGCGTTCGAAATAGGCGGTCAGTTCGTCGCCATTGGCCTTCAGTTGCGCCAGCAGTTCGGGGGTGCGCATCGGCGAGAACACATTGGCGAGGCCCTTCGACCAGCGCCGGAACTCGCCGCGATCGGCGGGATCGACGCCCAGCATCGCCGCAATGACGATGATCGGCAGCGGTGATGCATAGGCTTCGATGAGGTCGAATTCGGCCTCGCCCGCCACCGCATCGAGCAGTTCGTTGGCGATGCGCGCCACTTCCGGCCGCATCGCTTCGATGGCGCGGCCGTTGAAGGCGTGGGTAACCAGCCGCCGCAGCCGGCCATGGTCGGGATCATCGAGCACCAGCATCGAGCGCGGCGCCTCGCGATCCTGATCGGCAAGCAGGCGCTGGACGATCGTATCGGGGCCGGCATTGCGCTGATCGACGCTCAACGTCCGGTCCTTCAGCACGGCGGCGACATCGGCGGCACGGGTCAGCAGCACGCGGCCGAGCATGGTGTCGTGATGCACCGGGTCTGCGGCCCTCAGCGCGTCGAAGCGCTCATGCGGGCGATTGCGGAACGTCTCGTCGAGGACGGTGACTGCAAGGCCGGTGGGCAGGCTGTCGGTCATGCATCACGCTCCAGTCCGGCGGCGCCGACCACCCGGTAAAAACACGACCGCTCGCCGGTATGGCACGCCGGACCCGCCGGTTCGACCTTCATCCACACGGCATCCTGGTCGCAATCGATGCGCATCTCCACCACCCGCTGCGTGTTCCCCGATGTCGCGCCCTTGTGCCATAGTTCCTGGCGCGACCGGCTCCAGTAGTGCGCTTCCCCCGTCGCCAGTGTCGCTGCCAGCGCATCTGCGTTCATGTGCGCGACCATCAGCACTTCGCCCGAGGCGGCATCGGTGGCGACGGCGGTGATCAGGCCATGCGCGTCCCAGCGCGGTGCCAACGGCCCGGTTTCGGAAGCCGTCATGCCGCGAAACCGCCCCGCCGGCTGACCGAAAACTGTCGATATACTTTACACTCTTGCAATGACCCGCTCCCTATTCTCGACGTAACACATTGAATTTCCTCTATCGAAACTAATGGCACGAATGTTGCAGAAATATGATTGGGCAACCGGGCGCGGGCAACGCTTGATCGTCCACGTCTAACAAGAACAACAGGGGCATAATTGCAATGATGAAGCAGACTTTCGCGGCCGTTTCAGCGCTCGCGCTGATGATGGGCGCCGCTGCGGCCGACGCCGCCACCTACACCTATGTCGGCAGCTGGTATGTCGGCGAAGGCCCGACCTGGTCGACCAACCCGGGCGTCTACAGCGGCCAGGAAGCCGCCGCGCTGCTGTTCGGCGGCACCGCATCGCAGTATGCGATCTCGACGATCGACAGCAACGTCGCCAACATCAATTTCAGCACCTTTGTCGATGGTTGGGGCGACAGCCAGTATCTGACGACCGCCGTGTCGCATAGTTTCAGCCTCGTCACCGGCACCGGCTATAACGATCCGGGCGGCACGGGCACGTCTTATTCGGCCTATGTCCTCGATCACAGCTGCGGCCAGCGCTACGGCAATCCCGGCGCCAGCTGCGAAGGTTCGCAGGGCCTCAACTATGCCTTCCGCATCGCCGCGGTGCCTGAGCCGGCGTCGTGGGGCCTGATGATCGTCGGTTTCGGCCTGGTCGGCGCCACGCTGCGCACGCGGCGCACCGTCGCGGCCGCCTGATTCGGCATTCGGGCTGCCTTGGCAGCCCGAACCACCGGGACGCGCTGCCTTGGCAGCCCGAACCACCGGGACGCGCCGCGCGCCGGCCCGGAATATCCAGACGCGAGAAAGGGAGCGCAGCAATGCCGCTCCCTTTTTCATGACAATCCTGCGTCGGTTCGGGGGCGACAACGCGCGTGGCAGTCCCTATATGCCGCCCAAGCGCGGCGCTGACGAGGCTCCTTACCCAATGCCAGACATGCTGACCACCGACCCGTGGGAGGACGATCACCTGCATGAAGAATGCGGCGTGTTCGGGGTATACGGCGCCGACGGGGCCGCGGCCCTCGCCGCGCTCGGCCTCCACGCGCTGCAGCATCGCGGCCAGGAAGCCGCCGGCATCACCACCTTCGACGGCAAGGATTTCCACACCCATCGCGCCATGGGGCATGTCGCCGGCAATTTCGACAGCGACGAGGTCATCCGCAAGCTGAAGGGCGAGATCGCCATCGGCCACAACCGCTATTCGACGACCGGCGA
>JANOCM010000400.1:0-16307 GCA_031412175.1 Alphaproteobacteria bacterium | reverse complement strand
TTATAGGGCAGATTGGCGACGATATGCGCGCCGCTGCATACCAGCGCCAGCGGATCGACCGCCATCGCATCGCCCTCGATGACCATAAGTCGGCCTTCGGCAGCCTCGGCGAGCTCGGCCAATGCCGGCAGGGCGCGGGCGTCGCGTTCGACCGCCACCACCGTGGCACCGGCGCGGAGCAGCGCGCGAGTCAACCCACCGGGGCCGGGGCCGACCTCATAGACCGTCTGGCCGTCGAGTGGCCCCGGCACCCGCGCGATGCGGTCGAGCAGATTGCCATCAAAAAGGAAGTTCTGGCCGAGCGATTTCTTGGCGTTAAGCCCGTGGCGGGCGATGACATCGCGCAACGGCGGCAGCCGCAACAGCGCATCCGGCAGTGCCGCGAGGCTCAATGCGCCAGCCGCCGCGCCGCGCATTCGCCGGCCATGCGGATCGCCGCGATCATCGCCTGCGGGCTGGCGATGCCCTTGCCGGCGATGGCGAAAGCGGTGCCGTGATCGGGCGAGGTGCGGACGATCGGCAGGCCCAGCGTGACATTGACGCCATCGTCGAAATGCAGCGTCTTCAGCGGGATCAGCGCCTGGT
The DNA here is from genome assembly GCA_031412175.1 of Alphaproteobacteria bacterium. Lineage (GTDB taxonomy): Bacteria > Pseudomonadota > Alphaproteobacteria > Sphingomonadales > Sphingomonadaceae > Sandarakinorhabdus. The sequence continues at coordinate 15,722 of JANOCM010000400.1, read as the reverse complement.
CGTGATACATGCAAAGCGCCGCGTCATAATGGCTGCGTGCCGCGGCGTGGAACATCGAATCCGCGGCCATCGGCCCTTGCACATCAATGCCTTCGGCACAGAGGATTTCCAGCGCCGGGCGGATAATGTCGAGTTCCTCGCGGCCCAGGGTCCCGCTTTCGCCGGCGTGCGGATTGAGCCCGGCAAAAGCCAGCCGCGGCCGCGCGATGCCATAATCTCGAACCAGCGCGCGCGCTGCTACCCGCGCCCGCGCCACAATCAGCTCGACGGTCAGCAGCCTCGGGACATCGGCGAGTGGCGCGTGGACAGTGATCGGCACCGTCCGCAGCGTCGGCCCGGCAAGCATCATCACGGCGTTGCTGGCCGCAATCCCGCAGCGTTCGGCGACAAATTCGGTCTGTCCCGGATAGTTGAAACCGATGGCGTAAAGCTGCGCCTTGGATACCGGTCCGGTGACGATGCCGCCGGCAAAGCCGTTGCGTGCCAGTCCGACGGCGATCTCCAGGCTGTCGAGCGCACAGCGCGCGCCGGCGAGATTGGGTTCGCCAGGGACGATTTCGCCGGGATCATCAACCTGCACTAATGGTAGCGCTGTATCAAACGCCGCTGCAGCATCACCGGGGGCCGCGAGCGTGACGACCGGGCCGTCCCACACCGCCGCCAGTGCGCGGCGATCGCCGATAGCAAAGAACGGCGGCAGGTCTTCGGCGACCCGCGCCGCCCAGGCCGCGGCGACAATTTCCGGGCCGATGCCGGCAGGATCGCCCATCGACACTGCCAGCGGGGCAGGGCGGCCGGGCACTATCGGTAATCGACGATGGCGTCGCGCCGTAAATCGCGCAGGTAACGCCGGGCGCGCATGTTGACGCGTTCCTCGTTCATCTGGGCGTAGATTTCATCGAAATTCGGGGCCTTGACCTGGGTCGAGCTGTCATCGCGGCCGCACAACACCAGCACGCGCAGGCCTTCCTTCGCCGAACCAAAGGCTGGCGTCGCCTGGCCGATCGACAGATTGCCGATGATCTGCTGCAGCGCCGGCGGCAGGTCCTTCAGCCTTATGGCGTCGTTGACCGCGACTTCGGCGCCCAGACCCTTTGACACTTCCTCGACACGGCCGCAGCCGCCCATCGCCTGGGTAGCGCCCTGAAATTCCTTGACCTTGGCTTCGGCCTGCGCCTGCGTGACGCCTGGCGGCAACGGCAGCGAAATCTGCTTGAGGCTGAGCACTGCGTTGGCCGGATCGGCGGCCAGCACCTGGCGCTTTTCAACGAGCGCCATGATGGCGACGCCGCCGGTCACCGGGATCGGATCGCTGACACTGGCCGGGCCGCCGCCCGGCTGCAGCGTTGTGACCACCGGCGCCACCGCATCATTCAGCTGTTCGGCCCGCACCCAGCCGAGGTCGCCGCCGATGCCGGCGCTCGATGCTTCGGAAAACTGGCGGGCATAGGCGACGAACGAGGCGCCGCTGCGGACCTGGCCGACGATGCGCGCTGCGTCATTCATCACCTGCGCCTGGGTTTCGGGGGTTGCCGACAGGAAAATCTCGCTGACGTGATATTCGTCCTTGCCCTTGGCAGCGTTCAGCTTGGCGATGACCGACTGGACTTCATCATCGCCGACATTGACCAGCGGTTCGACCTTGCGGCGGAGCACGCGGTTCCACGCCAGCTCGCCCTTGATCTGCGCCTTGATCGACGCCGGCGATGATCCGGCATCGCGCAGGAACTGTTCGAACCCGGTGGCGGATTTCTTGAAGTTCTGGGCAACGCGGTCGTAGGAGCGGTTGACCTCTTCATCGGTGATCTTGATGTCGTTGCTGGCGGCTTCCTGCACCTGCAGCTTTTCATCGATCAGGTTGCGCAGAACCTGCAGCCGCAACCGCGGCTTTTCCTCTTCACCGATCTTGCCGCCGTTGGCCGCGACGACCAGGTTGAGCCGCTGGTCGATGTCGGTATCGGTGATGACCTCGCCATTGACGATGGCCTGCGCCTTGCGCAGCGTCGGATCGATATCCCCGATGACACGCAATTCGGGCAGCGATCCGGCCTCGAATGTGGCGGGAGGCGCCTGCTGTGCCAGCGCCGCCGGCGTGGCCGCGACGATGGCTGACGTAACCAGCAGGCCGAAAATCTTGACGGGTGAACGCATTCCTGTCTCCGAACCGGGCAAATCTGCGCCCGAAACCGCATGCTGCGGCAAACTGTGCCGGTGCAATAGCGCAACCACCACGCCACGGCAAAGCACCGTGTTAGACGCCGCTCCCTTAATCGCGCCTTACCAGGGTCTCAACGCCGGGTTACCGGCTGAGCGTCTTGAACGCGAGGCTGAGCACAAAGGAATTGCCGGCACGAAAATCGCGGTCGCCGACATAATCGCGGCGCCAGCCGACGCCGAGCCGGAAGCATTCATCCTCATATTCGATGCCAGCGCGGTGGCGGATCGCCTTGAAGCCGCTGCCGATGGCGTTGGGATTCTCGGCCTGGGTGGTCAGATCGATGATCGCCGAGCCATATGCCGACCAGAAGCGCGCAAAGCCGACGCGGCCGCCAAAGCGCAATTCGGCGCGATCTTCGAGATCTTCCAGCGCGATGTTTCGGTTGAGTTTCAGATAACCGATCGTCGCATAGGTACGGCGGTTGCCGATCAGGATGTCGAATTCGTTGCGGCGCACGGCAAAGCTGTTGCGATCGACGCGGAACCGGTGGGTGATTTCGAACAGGCTACCGATCTTCAGATTGCTGCGGCCGACGAAATCGCTGACCGTGTCGGACAGGCCGGTGCCGTCCGGAAATTCGTTGCCGGTCCCCGCGACGCGCACAGATTGGCCGATTTCGCTTTTCAGCTGCCAGCCCGGGCGATCGAGTCGGTATTCTACCCCATAAGTGATGCGCGTGCCGCCTTCGAACCGGTCGTAACCCGGGAAGCGGTTGAGATCGAACAGGCTGACGTCCTCGAGCTCGATGGCGCGGCTGTCTTCGTTGGGCAGACCGTTATTGAGGCCGCTGGGCGCCGCGACGATCTGCACCCGCGGCGTGATCGTCTGGATGCCACCCAATGCCGGCCCGGCAAACGGCCATTCGATATCGACCGCCGCAAGCGGGATGACGCGGCCATGCAGCCCATTCAGCCCGGCATATTCGGGTAAAGTCGCCTTGTCGGCATCGCTGACATTGTACAAGTCACCGCGCAGCATCGCCGTTGCCGTGACGCGCTGGCCGAACCCGGTGAGGAAACTGCGATCCCAGCGGCCATAGGCGAGCCCGCGCTGGATGCTCTGGCCGTCGCTGCGATAGAGGTTCATCGTGTTGGCACCGACACGCACCCGGCCGCCGAGCACCGCCGCGTCGGGCCGCCAGTCGTAGTCGATCAGCGGCAGCACCACCGGAATCTCGCCGCCGCGATCGCTGGCGCGCAAACCCTGGAACGCCCAGCCCGAAAACGACAGGAACGAAGTGCTCGTCTGGCGCTCCAGCGCATAGGTGGTGCGCAGCGTGTCGTCATAATCCTGGTTGTAAAGGCGATCGAACGTATCGTCGGTGGTCAACCGCACCGAGAATGTCGATCGCCATTCCGGCGTGTGCTGCAACTGGCCCTTCAGCGCGAAATAGCCACGGATGCGGTCGCCGCGATCGATCGGCGTGGTGCCGTCGGCGGCAAATTCGGTCAGCCGGGCATAGGTCAGCAGCGCATCGATTTGAATGGGGCCGTCGCGCAGCAGGCGCCGCGCCTGCAGCGCCAGCGCCGGATTGGCCGCGGTGTACAGCTTTGGCGTGATGGTGAAGTCGCGGTCGGGGGCCGTGGCGAAATGATAGGGCACGCCGATGCCGACGCCCAATTGCCGGATGATCTCGATCTGCGGCAGCAACATGCCGCTGACCTGCTTGGCCTCGCCATCGGGGTGCGAAAAGCTGGGCAGAAAGAACACCGGAACGCCGAACATTTCAAGGCTGGCATCGCGGTACGACAGGCGATGGCGATCGCGGTTATAGCTGAGTTTTTTCGCCTTCACCTGCCACACAGGATCATGCGGGCAGCCCATCTGGTCGACGACAGCGCACGGGCTGTAGACGGCGCGGGTCAGCGCATAAACATTGCCGCTGCGCTGGCCTTCATCGGCGGCGACGCGGCCGCCGTCGTTCATCACCAGCAGCACGTTGCTGATCGCGCCGTCCTTTAGCGAATCGGTCAGCTCGACCTTGTCGCCAAAGGCCTGGTTGCCTTCGGGATCGGTGCTGACGACCTTGCCGGTGGCGACGACGACCCCGGTGGCGCGATTGTATTCGATGCGGTCGGCCGACAGTTTCCAGGCATCGCGCGCCAGTTCGACCTTGCCGAATGCGGTGACAATCTCGCCCTTGTCGTCATAGGCCATTTCGTCGGCAGAAAAATCGATGACATCGCCGGGCGCGACGATGTCACCGCCATCGCGGGGCATGGCCGCTGGCGCCGGCTCCTGCTGCGCCAGTGCCGGCACCGCGAGCGCACCCGACAGCATGGCGGTCGCCAACAGGGCGGAACGCAGGGCAAAGCGATACTGGGGACAGCCGGGACGCACGCTGCTGCTTAACCGCGTCATTGCGCCCCGTCCATAACAGTCGCACCGGTTTGCACCGGCCCCCGCCGCGTTCTAGACGGTGGCGGCATAGCCAACGTCAGGGACTTTCGATGATCATTGCCTTTCCGTCCGCCGCCGATGCCACCGCGCACGCGCTCGTCGCCCTCGCCGGGCCGGGTGGCGCGCTGAGCAGCGGTGCGGCCGCTGCCGATGCGGCCAGCGGCGGCCAGGTGACCCGTGCGCTCGCGGCTGCACGCTTCGACGGCGAGGCGGCGGCGCTGGTCGAAATCCTGGCACCCGCCGGCGTGAACGCGACCCGGCTGATCGTTGTCGGCACCGGCCCCGGCGAGGCTGCAACGGCGGCGATGTTCGAAAAGATCGGCGGCGCCATCGCAGCGAAACTGCAGACCAGCGGCGAAACCCGCGTCACCGTCGATTTGGCCGGCGTCACCGGCGCCTTGCCCGCGGCCGGCGCAGCGGCGCACCTCGCGTATGGTGCCGCGCTCCGCAACTGGCGCTTCGACAAGTACCACACGACGATGAAGCCCAAGCAGAAGCCGACGCTGGCGCATTTCGATATCATCGGCATCCTCGGGGCGGAGCCGCTCCATGCCGAATTGTCGGCGATCGCCGCTGGCGTGATGCGCACGCGGGTGCTGGTCACCGAGCCGGCGAACATCGTTTACCCGGAAAGCTTCGTTGAAAGCGCGCAGGATCTCGCCGAGCTCGGCATCGAACTGACCGTGCTTGGTGAACCCGAAATGCAGGCGCTCGGCATGGGCGCACTGCTCGGCGTTTCGCAGGGCTCGGTCCGTCCCGCGCGGCTGCTGGCAATGCGCTGGAACGGCACCGGCAACCCCGACGCCAAGCCGGTGGTGTTCGTCGGCAAGGGCGTGACCTTCGATACCGGCGGCATTTCGCTGAAGCCGCCGGCCGGCATGGAAGACATGAAATGGGACATGGGCGGGGCAGGGGCGGTCACCGGCGCCATGCACGCGCTGGCGGCGCGCAAGGCCAAGGCGCATGTCATCGGCGTCGTCGGCCTTGTCGAGAACATGCCCGACGGCAACGCCCAGCGCCCGGGCGATGTCGTCACCAGCATGAACGGCCAGACCATCGAAGTCATCAACACCGACGCCGAAGGCCGCCTGGTGCTGTGCGACGCGATCTGGTGGGCACAGGAACAATATGACCCCGAGATCGTCATCGACCTCGCGACCCTGACCGGTGCGATCATCATCAGCCTTGGCCATGAGTATGGCGGCATGTTCTGCAACGACGACGGCTTGGCGAAACAGCTGAAGGCGGCCGGGGAGAGCAGCGGCGACCGGCTGTGGCGGATGCCGCTCGGCGATGCCTATGACAAGCTGATCGATAGCGCGATCGCCGACATAAAGAACGTCGGGCCGCGCGAGGGCGGTTCGGTCACCGCGGCGCAATTCATCAAGCGGTTCGTCAAGCCAGGCGTGAAATGGGCGCATCTCGATATCGCCGGGATGGTTTGGGCGGCGAAGGCCGGCAACCTCCACGACAAGGGTGCGACAGGGTTCGGCGTGCGGCTGCTCGATCGCTTCATTGCGGAGAATCATGAGCAATGAACCTGTCACCCCGGCGAAAGCCGGGGCCCATGAACCACTGGCTTGGCCAACTTAGGTGCTCCTGTGGCAACAGCCGGTGGGCCATGGGTCCCGGCCTACGCCGGGATGACGGGAGCGCGACAACCCCATGATCGACATCGGTTTCTACCAGCTCGCCCAGCGCCGCGCCGAGGCTGTGCTGCCACAATTGATCACCAAGGCGCTCGCCGCCGGCCACCGCATCGTCGTGTGCAGTGAAGATCCGTCGCTGCTCGCCCGCATCGACGCGGCATTGTGGAGCTACGCCGCCGACAGTTTCCTGCCCCACGGCATCGACAGCGACGTTGGGCCGGATCGCGCCGCCAGCCAGCCGGTGCTGCTCAGTGCGGCGCCACTGCCCGCCGCCAATGCTGCCGACTGTCTGGCGCAAGTCGGCGGCGACCTGCCCGACGACCTGGCCGGCCTTGCACGCGCGCTGTTCCTGTTCGACGCCGACAATCTGGAAGCGGCCCGCGCGCGCTGGCGAGTGCTGACGGCCACCGACAACGTTCGCCCGGTCTACTGGCGCGAAGGCGAGGACGGGCGGTTCGAAAAGGCCGCCTGAGCGGCTTGCCTTGCCAATATGCTGCAGCGCGGCTAGGGGAGCGGCGCTTTCCCTGCCCCCAATTCAAAACATCCGGAGTTTCCCCGTGGCCATCACGCGCACCTTTTCGATCATCAAGCCCGACGCGACGCGCCGCAACCTGACCGGCGCCGTCAACGCCATGATCGAAGCCGCCGGGCTGCGCATCGTCGCGCAGAAGCGCCTGCACCTGACCAAGGCCCAGGCCGAAGGCTTTTACGCTGTCCACAGCGAGCGCGGCTTTTTCGGTGAACTGGTTGCTTTCATGATTTCCGGGCCAGTGGTGGTACAGGTTCTCGAGGGTGAAGACGCCGTTCCGGCCTATCGCACCATCATGGGCGCCACCAATCCGGCCAACGCCGACGCCGGCACGATCCGCAAGGAACTCGCCGAATCGATCGAAGCCAACACCGTGCATGGTTCGGACAGCGACCAGAACGCCGCGATCGAGATCGCCTACTTCTTCGCACAGACCGAAATCGTCGGCTGAGGCGCGCTGGCGGCGAGGCCTGCAGCCGAAGCTTTCGCTATAGCGCACCCCGTAGTATGTTCGGGTTCCGCAATCCGGAGCTTCGGCATGCGATCCGATGAATTCTCGCCCGGGCCGGCTGCCGGGCGGCGCCGCTTCATCGCCGCCGTGTTGGCAGCCGGTGCCACACTTTCGCTTGGCGCGGCGCCGCCGCCACGGCGGATCCCGCGCGTCGGCTTTTTGATCGGTACCATCCCGGGCAGCGTCTCGCCGCTGGAAACGGCGTTGAGCGATGAATTGCAGCGCCTCGGCTTGATTCAAGGTGTCACCATCCAGCTTGAAATTCGCCGCGCCACGCGCGAGGGCGATCTGCCGCGCCAGGCCGCCGAACTGGCGGCGATGGATCTCGATCTCATCGTTGCAGCCGCATTGCCGCAGGCGCTGGCCATGCGCGCCGCCAACCCCAAGCAGCCGATGGTGGTGGCAACCGCCGCCGGCCTCGTCAGCAACGGTTTTGCCCAGAGCCTCGAACGTCCCGGCGGCGTCGTCACCGGCATGGAGGAATTGACCCCTGGCATCACTGCCCGCCGGCTTGAGCTGCTGGCGCAGGCGGCGCCGGGGCTGAAGCGGGTCGCGCTGCTGTCGACGACACCCGGGATCGGCGGCCACGAGATGCAGTTGACCGAGGCGGAAACTGCGGCAAGCCGGCTCGGCATCGCCATCACCCCGTATCGCGCGACGACCGAAGCCGAACTGAAACAGGCGCTCGCCGCGATTGCCGCCGATCGTCATCAGGGGGTGCAGCTTTTTCAGGGCGGGCTGGCGCTCGGCCAGCGCCACGCGATCGTGCGCTTTTGCGAGGCGCAGCGTTTGCCAGCAATCTACCAATCGGCGCTGTTCGTCCATGCCGGCGGACTGATGGCCTATGCGCCCGACCAGGAAGTGCAATTCCGCCAGGCGGCGCGTTTTGTCGACCGGATACTCAAGGGCGCTCGGCCGGGCGACTTGCCCATCCTGCGGCCGGATCGCTATTTGCTGACGGTCAATCGCACGGCGGCGGCGGAGATCGGCCTGACCTTGTCGCAAGGCCTGACGGCGAAGGCCGATGTGATTGTCGACCATGGTCAACAACCGCTTTAACGAGTCCGTTGACTCCAAAGTCTATGTATGTAGACTTTCTGCATGACCCGTCGCCGCAAGCTTTCATCGCAAACGCTGGCGGTTCTTGAGGGCCTGTCGGTGCGTCCGGCCGCATGGCGCCACGGCTATGACCTGACGCACGAACTCGGCTTGAAATCGGGGACGCTGTATCCGCTGCTGATGCGCCTGACTGATGAAGGCCTGCTCGAATCGGAATGGCAGGCGCCGGCGCGGCCCGGACTGCCGGCACGCCACGCCTATCGCATCACTCCGGCCGGCATGGCTGCCGCCGTTGCGACCGCAACCACACGCGACGAAACGCATCGCGACACGAACGGTGGCGGGCTGCGTCCGGCATGATGCGCCGCATCGCCATCGCCGCCTGCGACGTTGCCGGTCTCGCGCTGCCGCCGGGACGCGCGCGCTGGCACGCAGCGATGCTGGCAGAGGTTTCCTGCATTGGTGACGATCGCGATGCCATGCGGTTTGCCGCAGGCTGCCTCGTCGCCGGGCTTCGCGAGCGCATCGCCGATGCCGACAGCCGGTTCACCGCAGGGCTCGTGTCATTGGCGGTGGTCAGCCTGGTTGCTGCCTTTGCCCATATCGGCCTCGCCTGGCGCGGCGCTGAATTGCTGGTGGCCGGCCCCGATCGGTTCTTCGCGCTATTGCAGGCAGCAAACCCCGATCAGCCGATGTCGCGTGCCGCGTTCGATGCAGCAATGCCGGTTCTGGCGTCTTGTTTCCTCGGGCTCGGCATCGCCCATCTTTGTGGTGCCTGGCTGTTGCTGCGGCGCCGGCTGCGGGATTTTGCCTGGGCTTGGGGTGGCGGGCTGTTGTTCGCCAGCGTCGCCGTCGCCGTGCAATTGTCGGTGGTCTGGTCGCTCGACGGATTGCCCAGCGAATTTGCGGCGCTGCTTGTGCAGATGCTCGGGCTGCCGGCACTGCTGCTGTGGTCGGAAGCAAGGCGAACCGAAACCCGATACTGAACCGAAAGGCACGCGCATGCACGGATACCAGGGCCTGATCGCGGCAACAATCATCGCTTTGTCGAGCGCCAACGCCGCCGCGGCGCCGGCATCAAAGGCCGAATCCGTGGTCGCCGCATCGAAAAAGGCCACTGGTGGCGGCGCCTGGGACGCGCTGCAGGGCGCCGACGAGCAGGGCACCCGTGGCGACGGCAACCAGCCCTATCGCACCTGGCTCAACTTCCGCGCCTATGGCATGCGCAGCGAAACGCGGCGCGGCGACGCCGTGATCGCGCAAGGCTTCAACGGCGCCGCCGTCTGGCGGCGCGGCCCCGATGGCAAGGTCGGGGCCATGACCGACGCGAAGGCACGCAGCGAGGCGATCCTCACCGCCTATATCAGCAACAACGGCTATTATTTCCCGCAGCGCTTTCCCGCTGCGTTCAAATACGTCCGCGTGGCCACAGACGCCGGCCGCAGCTCTGATATCCTCGAAATTACTCCGGCCGGCAGCCGGGCGTTTGAAATCTGGTTCGACCGCAGCAACAAGCAGGTCTGGCGCATCGTCGACCGCGGCGACGGCCCGCCGATCACCGTGGAGGCCAGCGACTATCGTGCCGTGGCCGGCGTGATGGTGCCCTATCTGCTCACCGTCACCGGTCCCGACGGCAAGCGCCTCGATCGGGTCATGGTGACATCGGTGAGCTTCGGGCCGCTCGCCGCGAGCATTTTCGATCCGCCGGCGAACTAGAAGGGCAGCCCCGCCAGCCGCTTCGGCGCGCTCGCCCGCCAGCTGCGGGTCAGCCAGTCGTCGATGTGCGCCCAGTCGTTCTCGCCGGTATCGAGGCGGATGCCGACCCAGCCCGACGGGCCGAGATAGGCCGGGCGGTAGTAGAGATTGGGGTCGTTCTCGATCAACTGCGCTTGTTCTTCGACGCCGCTGGCCTTCACCAGCACCGCGGTGATGCCGTCGCCGTGATGGTTCTGCTGGAAATAGGCGAAGAACTTGCCGCCGCGGACGAAGAAACCCGGTGATCCATGCGACAGCTTTTCTTCGGCCTCGGGCAGCACCAGCGCCAGCTGGCGGACGCGATCGAGCAAGGATTTCGGTGCCGTCGCGCTGCGCACCAGATCGGCGAGGACGCGCGGATAAAGCTGGTGTTCGGCGATCAGGATGCGCGCCGCCAGCGTTTCCGGCGTGTCGCCCGGCACCACCGCTACCCGTGTCTGCCCCAGCACCGGGCCATCGTCGAGTTCCGCCGTCACCAGGTGCACCGAACAGCCGCTGACCGTCTCGCCGGCCGTCAGCACCGCCTCGTGGACGTGCAGCCCTTTGTGCGCCGGCAGCAGCGATGGGTGGATATTGACCATCCGGCCCTGCCATTTTGCGACGAATTCCGGTGACAGCAGCCGCATGTAACCGGCGAGCGCCACATATTCGCATCCGGCGCGCACCAGTTCGGCATCGATGATGGCATCGAATTCACTGCGCTTTAGCCCCCTGTGGTCGCGGGCGAAAGTGGCGATGCCCTCCGCCTCAGCTAATTCCAGCCCCGGCGCGTCGGGATCGTTGGCGGCGACGATGACGATCTCATAGGGACAATCGGGAGCCTGCGACGCATAAAGCAGCGCCGCCATGTTGGAGCCGCGGCCCGAGATCAGGACGCCGACGCGGGCCCTAGGCATTGTGGCCTGCCGTCCAGGCGGTTTCCGAACCCCAGCTGCCGGCGGCGCCGGTGACGTCGCAACCCTTGGCGCCGGCCGCGATCCGGCCGATCACCGCCGCCGTTTCGCCCGCAGCAGCGAGCGCTAGTATCGCAGCCTCGGCATCGCTCTCGGCAACCACCATCACCATCCCGGTGCCGCAGTTGAACGTCCGCGCCAGTTCGCCCGGTGCGACACCGCCCTGGTCGCGCAGCCAGTCGAACAGCGGCGGCAGGGCGGGGGCGTCGACGATGGCGCGGGCGCCGGCGGGCAGCACGCGCGGAATGTTTTCGAGGAAACCGCCGCCAGTGATGTGCGCCAGCGCCTTGACCGTGCCGGCGCGAACCAGTGGCAACAGCGACCGCACATAGATGCGCGTCGGCGCCAACAGCGCTGCGCCCAGCGACATTTCGGGCGCGAACGGGGCAGGGGCGGCGAGGTCGTGGCCGCGCAACGCGACGATACGGCGGATCAGCGAAAAGCCATTCGAATGCGCTCCCGACGACGCGATGCCGATCAGCACATCGCCGGGCGCCACAGTGGCGCCGGTCAACTGCTCGCCGCGCTCGACGGCGCCGACCGAAAAGCCGGCGAGGTCATAGTCGCCCGGCGCATACATGCCGGGCATTTCCGCCGTCTCGCCGCCGATCAGCGCGCAGCCGGCGATGCGGCAGCCTTCGGCAATGCCCGCGACGACGGCGGTAGCAGTTTCCAGATCCAGCTTGCCGCTGGCGAAATAGTCGAGGAAGAACAACGGCTCGGCGCCCTGGACGATCAGGTCGTTGACGCACATGGCGACAAGATCGATGCCGACGGTATCGTGCTTGCCGGTATCGATCGCGAGTTTCAGCTTGGTGCCGACGCCGTCATTGGCGGCAACCAATAGCGGGTCCTTGTAGCCCGCTGCGCGCGGATCGAAAAAGCCGCCGAAGCCGCCCAGTTCGGCATCGGCACCGGGGCGTGCTGTGGCACGGGCCAGCGGCGCGATCATCTTCACCAGCGCGTTGCCGGCAGCGATGGAAACGCCGGCATCGGCATAGGTAAGGGGTTTGTGGTTCGACATGGATCGTCCTTAGCGCCCGGATGCCGGGCGGCCAAGCTTCACACATCGCTTCGCGCTTGGCATTCCGCCGCGCCCCGCTAGAACGGCGAACGTGAAAGCGCTCCTCCGCCTGCTGTTGCTTGTGCTTGCCGTCATCGGCGTCCCCGCGGTGGCGCAGGATGCCGGCGGGGGCAGTGCCTATGCCATCGGCGGCATCGACGTCGATGTGGCGGGGCCGAATCCCGAGGCGGCGCGCATGGCCGCCTATCGCATCGCCCAGCGCAAGGCCTGGCCGTTGCTGTGGGCGCGGCTGACCGGCGGCGCACCGGCGGCGGCGCCGCGCCTCAGCGATGGCCAGCTCGATGGCATGGTGTCGGGCATCGAAAGCCAGGGCGAACGCTTTTCAATGACGCGCTATATCGCCCGGCTCGGCGTGGTTTTCGATCGCTCACGTGCGAGCGATTATTTCGGCGGCATGGGCGGCCGGCTGCAATCGCCGCCGATGCTGCTGCTGCCGGTCTATAATGATGGCGGCGTTCGGATCTTGTATCAGGCGAAGACGCCGTGGCGCGCTGCCTGGCAGCGCTTCCGCGAGAATGTCACGCCGATCGACTATGTCGTTGCCAGCGGCTCGGCGGGCGACAACGTGGTGCTGACCGGCTGGCAGGTGTCGCGCCCCGACCGGCCGACCTGGCGCAATATCCTCAACCGCTTCGACGCCGTCGATGTGCTCAGCGCCGAGGCGCGGCTGGTGCGCGCCTATCCGGGCGGCCCGATCCGCGCGCTGTTCATCGCCCGCCACGGCCCCGATGCCACCGAGCTTGGCCGGTTCGAGCTGGCAGTGGCGACCGATGACGGCCTCGATGCCATGCTCGACAATGCCGTGCGGCAGATAGACGACATCTTTGCGACGGCCCTGCGCGATGGCCGGCTGCGCAGCGAAGCCGATCTGACCGCTGACCTGACGCCGATCATCGCCGAGGCACCGACGATCGGTATCGCGCTCGAAAGCGCCCAGGATGACGCTGCCGGTGCTGCCGCCACCAGTGTCGAGGTGGCGGTGGCTACCCCCGATGCGGCCGCCGTCGCAGCGCTGGAGGCGCAATTGCGCAGCGTTCCCGGCGTGACCGGCGTCACCATTACCAGCCTGTCGCTGGGCGGCACCTCGCGCGTGCTGATCGGCTATGCCGGTGCCCGCGACGGCCTTGCCTATGCGCTCGATGGCAAGGGGTTGCGGCTGACGGTCGAAAACGGCGAAAATGTCGTGCGCAAGCGCCGCGAGGGCGATGCGCCGCTGCCGCCGCCGGTGGCGCCGGGGCCCACACTGCCCTCGCCGACGCCACCTGCCACACCGCCAGCGCCGGTCGTGACGACACTGCCTGCCGAACCGGCAAGGCGGAGCAAGCCCGAAACGCCCCCACCGGCGGACGGTCGTCCGCCGGTGAAGCCACCGGAAAAACCGGGTGAGAAACGTCCCGTCGACCTGCTGCCGAACTTCGGCGGATGAACGATGCGGTGCCGGAAGGCGAGCAGCCGCCGCTGCCGCTGGCCTATGCACCGCGGCTCGGCGCCGGCGCCTTCCACATTTCTGACAGCAATCGCGCCGCGGTCGAATGGCTAGCTGATCCGGCGCGCTGGCCCGGCCCGCGCACCGTGCTGATCGGCCCGCCGCAATCGGGTAAATCGCACCTCGCGGCGCTGTTCGCCGCCGGGCACCATGGCCGTGTCATCGACGATGCCGACCGGATGATCGATGGCGAGCCGCTCTTCCACGCTTGGAATGCCGCGACGCGCGAAGCACCGCTGCTGCTGACGGCGCAGCGCGCGCCGAAATTCTGGGCGCACAGCCTCGCGGACCTTGCATCACGGCTTGCCGCCACGCCGCTGGTGCGGCTCGATGATCCCGATGACGCACTTGTCGCTGCGGTGATCGAAAAGCACTTCGCGGATCGCGGGCTGCGCGTGGCGCCCGAAGTGATTGCTTATCTCGGCACTCGCATCGAACGTAGCTTCGACGCGGCCGCCGCTGCCGTGGCGCGGCTCGACGCGCTGGCGCTCGCCGAACGCCGCGACATTACCGTGCCGCTCGCGCGCGAGGTGCTGGAGGGGCAGTTGCGTCTGGCGCTGTAGTTGAGTCTGTCACCCCGGCGAAGGCCGGGGCCCATGAACCACAAACGTCCGGCCGAAAAGCGCACATTTGCAGCGAAGGCCGGTGGTTCATAGGCCCCGGCCTTCGCCGGGGTGGGAGGTCGCACCTGTCATCGACCTGTCGCGCGGCATCGGCTAAGGTGCCGGAATGGCCAGTGTTCCCAAATCCCCGCGGCTTGCGGCAATTCCCGACACCGATCGCTATTTCAACCGCGAGATCTCGTGGCTGGCGTTCAACGACCGCGTTCTCGAGGAAGCCACGAATCCGGCCCATCCCTTGCTCGAACGGCTGCGCTTCCTGTCGATTTCCGGCAATAACCTCGATGAATTCTACATGGTCCGCGTCGCCGGGTTGCGCGGCCAGGTGCGCGCCGGCATCGAAACGCGCAGCCCGGAGGGGATGACTCCGGCGCAGCAGCTTGCCGCCATCGCCAAACGCGCCGACGGCCTGATGGAGGCGCAGCAGCGCGTCTGGGGCAACCTCGTCAAGGAACTGGCGCGCGCCGATTTCCATGTGATCACCGCCGAACGCCTGACCGAAGGTGAGCGCGACTGGCTGCAGCGGCATTTCCTCGACCAGATTTTCCCGGTGCTCACCCCCCAGGCAATCGATCCGGCGCACCCTTTCCCGTTCATCCCTAACAAGGGGTTTTCGCTCATACTCGAGCTGCGCCGCCAGTCCGACGACGAATTGCTGCGCGCGCTGCTGATGCTGCCTGCGATGATCCCGCGCTTCATCCGCCTGCCGGGGGCGGCGATCCGCTTTATCAGCCTGGAAAACACGATCCGTGCCTTTTTCGACCAGCTGTTCCCGGGGTACGACCTGATCGGCGACGGCGCCTTTCGCGTCATTCGCGACAGCGATATCGAGGTCGAGGAGGAAGCCGAGGACCTTGTCCGCTTCTACCAGACCGCCCTCAAGCGCCGCCGCCGCGGTGAAGTCATCCGGCTGAAGATCGAGGCGATGACACCGCCGGGCCTGCACAGCCTTGTCCAGGCGGCACTCGGCGTCGGCGAACGCGACACCACCGTCGTCACTGGCGTGCTCGGCGTCGCCGACTTGGCGCTGCTCGTCGACGAAGACCGCCCCGACCTGAAGTTCGAACCCTATTCGCCACGCTTTCCCGAACGCATTCGCGAGCATGGCGGCGATTGCTTCGCCGCGATCCGCGCCAAGGACCTTGTCGTCCACCACCCCTATGAAAGCTTCGAGGTCGTGCTGGCGTTCCTCAAGCAGGCGGCGGCCGATCCCGATGTCATCGCCATCAAGCAGACGCTGTATCGCGCCGGCAAGAACAGCCCCATCGTCCGCACGCTGATCGACGCCGCCGAGGCGGGGAAGTCGGTCACCGCGGTCGTCGAACTGAAGGCGCGCTTCGATGAGGAGCAGAATCTCGTCTGGGCTGCCGCGCTCGAACGCGCCGGCGTCCAGGTGGTCTATGGCTTTGTCGAATGGAAAACCCACGCCAAGCTGTCGATGGTCGTCCGCCGCGAAGG
>JANOCM010000399.1:0-3131 GCA_031412175.1 Alphaproteobacteria bacterium | reverse complement strand
GTGCGCCGCATGTGCGACAGCGGCGTCTGCCAGCGGATGATCTCCGGCACCGCCGCCGGGATTTTCGCCGGATCGGCGATCAGTTTCGCCCATTCGCCGGGATATTGGTGAAAGGCGTGGACCATCCCCGACATCGAATTGCGCGTCGTGTCGTTGCCGCCGACGATGAGCAGGATGAGATTGCCCATGCGCTCATTGTATTCCATGTCACCCATGGCGTCGGAATGCGCCATCAGCGACACCAGATCTGCCGTCGGCGGCAGCGCCTTCCTTTCGGCGAACAACCGGTCGAAATAGTCGGTCATGTCGACAAGGTGCTGCTGGCGGATATCCTTGGTCGCCGGGTTGAGCGCCGCCTCGATATCGCCGCCCCAATCGGACCACAGGGTCAGCTTGCGCCGGTCTTCCCAGGGGAAGTCGAACAGGATCGCCAGCATCTGGGTTGTCAGTTCGATCGAAACCGTATCGACCCAATCGAATTCGGTGTCGAAGGGCAGGGTGTCGAGCAGTTCGCAGGTGCGCGCCCGCACGCTTTCCGCCATGCGCGCAATCTCGGACGGGCCGAAGCTCGGCGTGATGACGCGGCGCTGTTCGCCGTGCTTGGGGCGGTCCATCGCGATGAACTGAACAAGATTATATTCGCCGAGCATATCGACGACGGTAATGCCGCCAAAGACGCTGCTCGACGAGAAAATGTCGGGGCGTGCCTCGACGGCCTGGATGTCGGCGTGGCCACAGATCGACCAATAGGGGCCGAACGGGCTGTTGGCGGTGTAATGCACCGGGTCTTCGGCGCGGAGCCGGGCAAACCACGACCGCCAGCTGTCGGTGGCATAAATCGTCGGATCGGTGACACCGATTTCGGCCAGCGGCGTCGTTTCCGCCGGATCCTGCACGCGCAATTGCGTCGCCATCTTGCCTGTCTCCCCAAGAAAAGACGCCGGTCGTTTCGCCGGCTTCGCGCCGATGCTAACCTCGAAGCTCACGCGAAGCGAGTCTGTCAAAAATGCGCAATATCGACCGCACGATCGACCCGACCGCCGACCAGGTGCGGGCGCTGCGTGACCACGGCAGCGATGGCCCGGTGGTGATGCTCAACCTGCTAAAATTCCGCGATACGGCCGCCTATCCGGAGGATGCCGGCATCGCACCATGCAGTGGCGCCGAGGCCTATGATCGCTACCAGCACGCCTTCACCGTCACCGTCGGCGCCATCAGCCAGGCCGAGGTGCTGTACGATGGCCCGGTCGAACAGGTGTTTATCGGCATCGCCGGCACGCCCGAGACCGATTGGGACAAGGTGCTTATCGTCCGCTATCCGACGCGCGGGCATTTCCTCGCCATGATGGCCGATGCCGCCTATCGCGAGGCGCTCGTCCACCGCTATGCGGGGCTGGCGCGGACGGTGCTGCTACAATGCGGGGCCTGAACGCCGCGGCTGCGATGAACGGTTGCGCTGGACGGCTGAACGCTTAAAACGGCGCCATTCGCCGGTACCACCGGTTCCGACGCAATTTTGTAACCCACAGGGGGAACCCCATGGCCGGCCGTCCGACCGCTCCACGCCCGCTTTCGCCGCACATGACGATCTGGAAATGGCAAGTCCATGCCGTGGTTTCGATCCTGCATCGCATCACCGGCAATGCGATGGCGCTGGGCGCGGTCGTGCTGTTCCTGTGGTGGCTGGTGGCCGCGGCGACGGGCCCTGAAGCCTATGCGACGTTCATGTCGGTCGCCACCGGCTGGTTCGGGATGCTGGTCGGTTTCGGGCTGACCTGGGTGTTTTTCCAGCACATGTGCTCGGGCATCCGCCATCTCGTCATGGATACCGGGCAAGGCTACGACCTTGCCACCAGCAAGGCGATGGCGTCGGCGACGCTGCTGGTTTCGGTCTCGCTGACGATCCTGACCTGGATCGCCATCTATCTGCACAAGGGGCTTTGACGATGGGTGCGGGGACCGAACTCGGCCGGGTGCGCGGCCTGGGCGCCGCCAAGGATGGCGTTCACCATTGGTGGCTGCAGCGGGTGACCGCCGTCGCCAACCTCGTGCTGGTGCTGTGGTTCATCTTTTCGCTGGTGCGGTTGCCGATGCTCGACCACTCGTCGGTGGTGCTGTGGCTGCGGCAGCCTGTCGCTGCGGTGCCGATGCTGCTGCTCATCGTCTCGGTTTTCTGGCATTTCCGCTTGGGCGTGCAGGTGATGCTGGAAGATTATGTCCATGGCGCCGCGCGGGTGCTGGCGATGCTGGCATTGAATTTCTACGCACTGGCGGGGGCGGCAGCGGCCGTCTTCGCGGTTCTCAAGATCGCGCTTGGAGCGGCATAATGGCTGACGCCTATCAGATTATCGACCACGTCTATGATGCCGTTGTCGTCGGGGCCGGTGGCTCGGGCCTGCGCGCCGCGATGGGTATTGCCGAGGCCGGGCTGAAAACCGCGTGCATCACCAAGGTGTTCCCGACGCGCAGCCACACCGTCGCGGCGCAGGGCGGCATCGCTGCTTCGCTCGGCAACATGGGCCCCGATCACTGGACCTGGCACATGTACGACACCGTCAAGGGATCGGACTGGCTCGGCGACCAGGATGCGATTGAATATCTGTGCCGGGAGGCACCTGCTGCGGTTTACGAACTCGAGCATTTCGGCGTGCCGTTCAGCCGCACCGAGGCGGGGCGAATCTACCAGCGCCCGTTCGGCGGCATGATGCAGAACATGGGCGCCGGGCCGCCGGCGCAGCGCACCTGCGCCGCCGCCGATCGCACCGGCCATGCCATGCTGCACGCGCTCTACCAGCAGAGCCTCAAGTACGCGACGGACTTCTATATCGAATATTTCGCCATCGACCTCATCATGGTCAACGGCGAGTGCAAGGGTGTCATCGCCATCAACATGGATGACGGCAGCATCCACCGCTTCCGCAGCCACAAGACGGTGCTCGCCACCGGCGGCTATGGCCGCTGCTATTTCTCGGCGACCAGTGCGCACACCCGCACCGGCGACGGCGGCGGCATGGCGATCCGCGCCGGCGTGCCGATGCAGGACATGGAGTTCGTCCAGTTCCACCCGACCGGCATCTATGGCGCCGGCGTGCTGATCACCGAAGGCGCGCGCGGCGAGGGCGGTTACCTGA
>JANOCM010000398.1:0-2181 GCA_031412175.1 Alphaproteobacteria bacterium | reverse complement strand
GGCAATAGCTGCGAGAGGTGCGAGGGCGGCGCTAGTGACCGGCGATCATCGTCATGGCGCTGGCGAACAGCGCGACGCTGGCGCCGTAGAGGGCAAGGAACCCGGCCGCCGATCGGGCGCGGGTCGCGGGATCACGGCTCCGCATGGAAAAGTCCCTCGATAATCGGCAGCACCAGATGCTCGACAGCGGCCGCGCCCAACAACAGCGCGATCGTCATCAGCAGCACCACCTCGAGCGGTTTGCGCCCGCCCAGCCAGTCAATCATCACAGTCTCCACCCGGCGGACTGCCCATGGGGTACACGGTCTATGCGCGCCTCGGCCGTAAGGGCGCGCGGCGGGTTTTGGGCGCCGGCATAAGGCCGGCATAAGAATCCGCCTGCCCGGCCCTCGCCGGTGCGGCGAACCGGCGCAGCGGTGATTGCCGCGGTGCGGGCGACCGGGTAGAGCCTGTCGCATCATCCCCAGCGAGAGCGATCGCGCGCCCATGAATACCCTGTATGTCTTTGTCGGCCTGTTCACGATGGTGCTGCAGTGGCTGATCTGGGGCCTCGTCGGCTGGGCGATATTGTCGTGGCTCATCGCCTTCAATGTCATCAACACGCAGAACCGCTTTGTCCGCGGCCTTGTCGATTTCCTCGACCGGCTGTTCAACCCGATGCTGCGGCCGATCCGGCGCATCCTGCCCGACATGGGCGGGATCGACCTCGCGCCGATGGTGCTGATCCTGGTCATCATGCTCGTCCAGCGCGGGCTGCCGGCGATCCTGCTCGATACGGGCGTGATGTGACGCTGCCCCATGCCTGGTTTCCGGTCGTCGGCGGCATCAAGCTGCGCGTCCGCGTCACGCCGCGCGGCGGCCGCGACGCGGTGCAGGGCATCGGTGCCGACGCCGATGAAGCGCCGCATTTGAAGCTGCGCGTGGCGGCGGCGCCGGTGGATGGCGACGCCAATGATGCGGTCGAAAAGCTGCTGGCGAAATGGCTCGGCGTGCCGAAAACCAGCGTGGAGGTCGTCGGCGGCCAGACGCTGCGGCTGAAGACGGTGCGGATCGACGGCGACCCGGTGCAACTGTTGCACCGCTGCCAGGAACGGGTGGCGGCGTGACAGCAATGGTGATTGACGGCAAGGCGCGCGCCGCGGCGTTGCGCGCCGAGGTGGCGCTGGGCGTCGCCGACTTCGTCACGGCGCACGGCCGCGCGCCGGGGCTGACCGTGGTACTGGTCGGCGAGGATCCGGCCAGCGCCGTCTATGTACGGTCGAAGGGCAAGGCGACCGCCGAGGCAGGCATGATCTCCGGCGAGCACCGGCTGCCGGCGACGGTCAGCGAGGCCGAACTGCTGGTGCTGGTCGCCGCGCTCAATGCCGATCCGGCGGTCGATGGCATATTGGTGCAACTGCCGCTGCCGCGCCACATCGACAGCGACCGGGTGATCGCCGCGATCGATCCGGCCAAGGATGTCGACGGCTTTCATCCCGTCAACGCCGGGCGGCTGGCGACCGGGCTCGATGCGCTGGTGCCGTGCACGCCGTCGGGCTGCCTGATGATGATCGAGGACGCGATAGGCGACATCAGCGGCAAGGAAGCGCTGGTCATCGGCCGCTCCAACATCGTCGGCAAGCCGATGGCGGCGCTGCTGCTCGCCCGCAGCGCGACGGTGACCATCGCCCATTCGCGCACCCGCGATCTGGCGGCGCATGTCGCCCGCGCCGAGATTGTCGTCGCCGCGGTCGGCGTGCCGCATCTTGTCAAGGGCGAATGGATCCGCCCCGGTGCCTGTGTCATCGATGTCGGCATGAACCGGGTGGCGACGGTCGACGGCAAGTCGAGGTTGACCGGCGATGTCGATTACGACGGCGCGCTGGCCCGCGCCGGCTGGATCACGCCGGTGCCGGGTGGCGTCGGCCCGATGACCATTGCCTGCCTGCTCGCCAACACGCTGAAGGCAGCGAAAGCTCGTATCGCATGACCGGGCCGTTGTTTGCGCTGTTCGTATCATCGTTCGTCACCCTGTTCGTGGTGCTCGATCCGCCGGGGTGTGTGCCGATCTTTTCCAGCCTGACCAACGGCTCCAGCACCGCGCACCGCCGGGCGATGGCGTACCGGTCGGTCGCCATTGCCAGCGCCGTGCTCGTCGCCTTCGCGCTCGGCGGCCAGGCCTTCCTGACCGCGCTCGGCATC
>JANOCM010000397.1:0-7253 GCA_031412175.1 Alphaproteobacteria bacterium | reverse complement strand
GGGCTGCTGACGTTAACCAAGACACTGGCGCAGGCGCTGGCGCGCGAGGGCATCCGGGTGAACCTGATCGCGCCGGGGCTGGTGCGCAGCAAGATGACGGCGATCACCTGGGAAAACCCCGACCGGCTGGCGGCCACCGCCGCCCAGGTGCCGCTCGGCCGCATCGGCGAGCCCGACGATATCGCCGGGCCGATCCTGTTCCTCGCGTCGCCGCTCGCCGCCTATGTCACCGGAACGTCTTTGACCATCGATGGAGGATTGAGCGCATGAACTGGGCAACGGGCAAGAAAGCACTGGTCACCGGCGGCAGCCAAGGCATCGGTCATGCGACCGCGGCGGCGCTGCAGGCGCTGGGTGCCGAAGTCACCGTGACCGGCACCCGCGCCGGTTTTGCCGATTACGACGCGCCACTGGCGGGCGTCGCCTATATCCAGGCTGATCTCGCCACGCCGGCGGCGCGCGCCGCGCTGGCGGCGCAGTTTCCGGCGCTCGACGTGCTGGTCAATAACGCCGGCGGCGGCAGCGCCAATGAATATGACCAGGAGCAGTTCGAGGCGGTCATGGATCTCAACCTCAACGCCGTGATGGACCTGTCGGTGCGGCTGTTCCCGGCGCTGAAGGTCGGTGGCGGCAGCATCGTCAACGTGGGATCGCTGGCGTCGTTCCTCGCGCTGAAGGAAACGCCGGCCTATACGGCATCAAAGGCCGGATTGCTCGGGCTGACCCGCGCGCTCGGCGACAAATGGGCGACCGAGGGCGTGCGCGTCAATCTCGTCGCCCCCGGCTTCATCGCGACGCGGATGACCGAGCGGATGCGCGTCGACAAGGATTACGAAAAGCGACTGCTCAAGGCAGTGCCGATGCGCCGCTGGGGACAGCCGGAGGAGATTGCCGAGGCGATCGTGTTTCTCGCATCGCCGGCGGCCAGCTACATCACCGGGCAGAGCCTCGCCATCGATGGCGGCCTGATGCTGCGGTGAGGTGCCGCCGGCTGCTGCTTGCGCCGCTCCCCGCAGCGCGGGCAGCCGGCGCGGCGCCGGTTGCGCCGATGTTCAGCCGTTCTGCCGCCGGCTCATGAACGCCAGCCGCTCGAACAGCATGACATCGGCTTCGTTCTTCAGCAGCGCGCCGTGCAGCGGCGGGATCAGCGTCTTGGTGTCGCGATTGCGCAGCACCTCGATCGGCAGGTCCTCGTGCATCAGCAGCTTGAGCCAGTCGAGCAGCTCGCTGGTCGACGGCTTCTTCTTCATGCCGGGCACTTCGCGGATATCGAAGAAGATGTTGAGCGCTTCGGCGACCAGCGTCTTCTGGATGTCGGGGTAGTGGACGCGGACGATCGCCTCCATCGTCTCGCGGTCGGGAAACTTGATGTAATGGAAGAAACAGCGGCGCAGAAAGGCGTCGGGCAATTCCTTTTCGTTGTTCGACGTGATGATAACGATCGGCCGCGCCTCTGCCTTCACGCGCTCGCCGGTTTCATAGACGTCGAACTCCATCCGATCGAGCTCGGTAAGGAGATCGTTGGGAAATTCGATATCGGCCTTGTCGATTTCGTCGATCAGCAGCACCGGCAGCTTGGGTGCGGTGAACGCCTCCCACATCTTGCCCTTGCGAATGTAGTTGGAAATGTCATGGACGCGGGCATCGCCGAGCTGGCTGTCGCGCAGCCGGCTGACCGCGTCATATTCGTACAGGCCCTGCTGCGCCTTGGTCGTCGACTTGACGTTCCATTCGATCAGCGGCGCATCGAAAGCATCGGCGATCTGCTGGGCCAGCACGGTCTTGCCGGTACCGGGCTCGCCCTTGACGAGCAGGGGACGGCGCAGCGTGACGGCGGCATTGACCGCCACCTTCAGATCATCGGTAGCGACATAGCCCGAGGTGCCGTGGAAACGCATCGACATGTATGGAGAAGCCCTTGCTTGACGTTTCCGTCAGGCTAGAGGCGCCGGCTGTTGAGGGCAACTAGCGATAGACGTATGTGACGACGCTCTTTTCGCCGCCGGGAAAGCCGAACATGGTTCCGGCCGAATCGGCGCTCTGGCTGCTCAACTTGGGCTTGCCGCTGCCATCGAGCCGATATTCGCTGACCTGTTCAAAGCTGCTGACCTTGATCAGCAGGTTCATCCGGAAAGGCTCGCGCGCGGTTACCTTGACGCGTTCGACCCAGGGCACCCCGTCGCGCAGCGCCAATGTCACTTCGGCCTGCAAATGGCTGGAGATATCGGCGCTGTCGGTGCGTACCG
Organism: Alphaproteobacteria bacterium; assembly: GCA_031412175.1. Lineage (GTDB taxonomy): Bacteria > Pseudomonadota > Alphaproteobacteria > Sphingomonadales > Sphingomonadaceae > Sandarakinorhabdus. Next base: position 5,007 of record JANOCM010000397.1, on the reverse strand, counting down.
ACCCCGACGGCAGCTTCGGAATCTTCAGCACCGTTCGACCCTGGGAATCAGTATCGCTTTCGGTTGCCGCTGCGATCAACTGCGCCATGCGGTGATACCCGGGCACCGGCATGGTAGCCGCCAGTTTCTCGGCCTCTTGACGCTGCTCCGATGTCGGTTTCTTGCCGTCGATGGCGACCAGTGTCCAGCGCCGACCGTCCCAGCGCTCGGTCTTGTCGATCTTCGTCGTCGAACCGCCACCACTGCGGACCGATTTCGTTACCCGGTCGAACTTCAGCGTCGTGGCAGGCATCCCGCGCGCGTCGGCAATGATGCGCTCGCGCACAGGTTCTGAGACCGGCGCGCCGGGCAGGGGAGCGCCGGCAATCAGCAAAGCGACCGGCAACAGACGCAGAATGGTGCGTTTCATCGGCACCGCTTAGCCATGGCACGGATGGCCTGCAAGTGAACGAAATATGGCAAATCGTGAGGCGGGTGCCGTGTTAATTGGGCTTCAACCTTTCCGGCCCAGCGCCGCCGTCAATGTGTTGCTGATAATCTGTTTGTGCTCGGGGGTGCATTCTTCGGGCAAGCGGTCGTTGGTCCAATCCCGGGCCGCGTTGTGAAGCATGGCGGCAAAGCCGAGCTGTTTCGGCGTCAGGTCCTTCCGCGCCGTCAGTTCGGCCAGCAGTGGATCAAGGCTCATCGCCTTCCAGTCGCCGCCGCACGCCTCGATCTCGCCGCTCAGCTTGCCGCGCTCGAAGATCCGCTTTGCAAGATCTGGTGCAATGATCGGCAAGACCCGCTCGGCGCGCGGCTCGGGCGCGAGTGGCCGGCCATCGGGATAGGTACCGAGGTCCATGTTGTTGCGCATATGCTCGACCCAGCGCGCCACCACTTCTGGCGATTCGCCGGGTAGCGTCTCGACAGGTGCCGCTGCAGCAAGGGCCAGCGCCGCTGCCGCCAGCATCAGATATTTGTTTCGCATGCCGCGACTCCTCCCGCCCGAATGGAGCCCTGCTAAGTCGGATTTGCGACAGACGCGTGAAAACGCTCTGGCAATTCGTCGTGTGCAGCACGCACACTGCTCGCCTCAGGTCGGCTGCCCGACGGGTTACCGCAAGATGCTGTAGGCGATCTCGGTCCGGGTCGTCCCGGCCTTGCCGAATTGGGCACCGGTCAGCGTCTGGATGCTGCGGGCGAGCGCCGGCCGCCCGCCCGGGCCAAGGCGGTATTCGTTGACGACCTCGAACGCATCGAGCTTGGCAACCATGAAGAACGACAGCGGTTTGGGCAGGAAGACGCGGAGCCGCGAAACATAGGGGACAGACCCGCTGTTATCGACAACGGCATCGGCGACCAGGTCGCCGGAGATGTCCTTGCCGACATTGATGCTGCCCTTCGGCAGGCCGGTGATTCGATAGACCAGGCGACCCTGGGCATCGGGCAGGCGGGATGCACCGGCCTTCAGGAAATCCGCCAGCCGGTGATAGCCGGGCACGGGCTTGCCGGCGGTCGCCTTGCGATAGTCGGCGAGTTCGGCCGCAGCCGCCGGCTTGCCGTTGACGGTCAGCAGGGTCAGTTGCTGACCATCCCAGCGGTCGGACCGAACCTGCGTTACCGCCGCGGCATCCTTCTCCTGGCTGGTCGCCCTTACAGTGCGTTCAAACGCAATCGACGCCGGACCAACGGCGCGGGAACCGGCAACAACTTTGTCGAGCACCGGATCGGGCGCTGGCGCTGCTGCAGTCGCAAAAAGCAGGGGGATAGCAAAAAGGTAGGGGCGCATACCCCTCCCTTAAAGTTCGTTCCGCGTCTTGCAAGGGCAATACAGCAGATACGGCGATCAGACGTCGAGGAAACTGCGCATCTTGCGGCTGCGGCTCGGGTGCTTGAGCTTGCGCAGTGCCTTGGCTTCGATCTGGCGGATGCGTTCACGGGTGACGCTGAACTGCTGGCCGACTTCTTCCAGCGTATGATCGGTGTTCATGCCGATGCCGAAGCGCATGCGCAGCACGCGTTCCTCGCGCGGCGTCAGCGACGCCAGGACGCGGGTGACGGTTTCCTTCAGATTGGCATGAATCGCGGCATCGACCGGGATGACGGCATTCTTGTCCTCGATGAAGTCGCCCAGGTGCGAATCCTCCTCGTCGCCGATCGGCGTTTCGAGGCTGATCGGCTCCTTGGCGATCTTCATCACCTTGCGGACCTTTTCGAGCGGCATCGACAGCCGCTCGGCCAGTTCCTCGGGCGTCGGCTCGCGACCGATCTCGTGGAGGATCTGGCGCGAGGTGCGGACCAGCTTGTTGATCGTCTCGATCATGTGGACCGGGATACGGATCGTGCGGGCCTGGTCGGCAATGCTGCGGGTGATCGCCTGGCGGATCCACCAGGTCGCGTAGGTACTGAACTTGTAGCCGCGGCGGTACTCGAACTTGTCGACCGCCTTCATCAGGCCGATATTGCCTTCCTGACTGAGATCAAGGAATTGCAGGCCGCGGTTAGTATATTTCTTGGCGATGGAGATGACCAGCCGCAGGTTCGCCTCGACCATCTCCTTCTTGGCGATGCGCGCTTCGCGTTCACCCTTCTGGACCATGTTGGTGATGCGGCGGAATTCGCCCAGCTCGACGCCGGTGGCTTCGGCGATGCTGGCGATCTCGCGGCGGATGGTATCGACGCTTTCGACCTCATTGCTGGCAAAGGCCGCCCATTTCTTGTCGATTCCGGCGACGCGCGCCATCCAGCCATCGTCGAGCTCGTTCCCCATAAAATCGTCGAGGAAGCTCTTGCGGTTGATCTTGTGCTTGTCGGCCAGTTTCATCATCTGGCCGCCGAGCGTCAGCAAGCGCCGGTTCTGCGTGTAAAGCTGGTCGACGAGCAGCTCGATCTTGTTGTTGTTGAAATGGATCGACTGGACGCCGCGGGTGAGCTCCTCTCGCAGCTTCTGATACTTGCGTTCATCGGCCGCGGGGAAGGCGGTGCTGGCGTTGAGCGCCGTCAGCCGGGTTTCCTGCAGCTTGAGGAACTTCTTGTAGGTCGCGGTAATCTCAGCGAATTTTTCCAGGGCAGCCGGCTTCAGCACCTCTTCCATCGCTGCCAGCGACAGCGTCGTGTCTTCCTCGTCGTCGTCGGGAATTGCCGGCTTGCCGTCGGGGCGCATCCGCCGCTCGGTCATGCCATCTTCCTCGTCAGGGGCGGCGGCTTCCTCGGCGGGTTCCTCGTCGTCCTTGAACTGCACGGTCGGCAGGTCGCTGCCTTCGGTCGGCTCGCCATTCTCGTCGGTGGCGGCTTCGGCCGGATCCTTGGCGAGCATGGCTTCGAGATCGAGGATCTCGCGCAGCTGCATGCGGCCTTCGTTGAGAGCGTTCGACCATTCGATCATTGCGGTGAACGTCATCGGGCTCTCGCACAGCCCGGCAATCATAGTGTTGCGACCAGCCTCGATGCGCTTGGCGATGGCGATTTCGCCCTCGCGACTTAGCAGTTCGACGGCGCCCATTTCGCGCAGATACATGCGTACCGGATCATCGGTGCGATCGAGCGGCGCCTTGACAACGGCGACGGCGGGCGCAGTGCCCAGGTCGCCTTCGACGGCTTCGGGCTCGTCTTCGTCGTCCTCGGCGCGCGCGGGTTCGGCGCCGTCGTCGGCGGGCTCGTCGTTCTCGATGATGTTGATGCCCATTTCCGACAGGGCTGCCATGACGTCCTCGATCTGCTCGCTGGACATCTGGTCCTGCGGCAGCGCCTCGTTGAGCTCGTCATAGGTGATGTAGCCGCGCTTCTTGGCACGGGCGAGCAGCTTCTTTACCGAGGCTTCGTTGAGGTCCAGCAGCGGCGCATCATTGCCGTCGGCCTTGGCTTCCGGTTCGGATGCCGCATTCGCTTTTGCCATTCTTTGCTTCCCTTGTCCGTCGAGCGACTGCTGCGCTTTCCGGCGAATCATAATGCCTTTAGTCGTCGCGTAACGATTCCGCCAGCCGCATCATCGCCGAATCGATCTCGACTCGCTCGGCCAGCAGTGCTTGCTGGCGTTCGAAATCGCCGTCTTCGAGGCTGCTGCGGAAACGCGCCGTCGCCGCTGCGAGTTCCTGTTCGATCCTGGCGCGCGCCGAAATCGTATCGACCATCATGCCGAAATCGCGCGATGCAACATCCGGCGGCGTGTCCGACCGCGTGAACGAAAACCGCAGGCGGTTGGATTTACGTGTCGTTTCGGCGAGATCGCCAATGCCTCTGGATTCCAGATCGTGGTTGAGGGCCGCGCTTTCAAGGTCCGGCTGCATCGCCAGTGCCGAAAGTATCGCATCGCGTAGCCGCGCCTGGCGCGGATCGGCCAGCGGCAGCGCCGCCAGCGCCTCGCCATGGCGGTCGGCGAGCTCCGGATGCGCGAGAAGCCCGGCAAGCAGCGCCGTGACCTCGCCGCTGGCCGCTTGGCCGCCAAGCCCACGTGATCTAAGGGCAGGGGAGGCACCCGTCACCGGCGGCACGAACTTGGCGCCGCGCACATAGGGCTGGCGGGCCGGCCGTTCGGGCCGCGCGAGGTAAAGCGCATCGAAGCGCGCCGCAAAATCGGCGGCGTAGAGCGATCGCACAGAAGCGTCGGCGATGGCATCGGCATGCGCCTTCAGCCGCTGGCGGACGGCAGCGCGGCGTTCCGGTGTCGTCGTATCCTGGCCGGTGGTTTCGCTGGCCCAAAGATAGTCGATCAGCGGCTGCGCCGCCGCCAGCACCGCCTCGAACGCCGGAGCGCCGCCGCGCTTGACGAGGTCATCAGGGTCTTCGCGAGGCGGCAATGTGGCGATGCGCAGCGATTTGCCCGGCGCCAGCAGGGGCAGCGCGCGCAGACAGGCGCGCAGGGCCGCACGCTGCCCCGCACCATCGCCGTCGAAGCACAGGATCGGTTCGTCGACCTGGCGCCACGCCAGCGCCAGTTGCGCCTCGGTCATCGCCGTGCCGAGCGGCGCTACAAGTTCAGTGATGCCGGCCTGCGCAACGCCGATCACGTCCATATAGCCTTCGACGACA